>CAZNXR010000113.1:0-6914 GCA_964576815.1 uncultured Caulobacterales bacterium
AGCGCATTGATCGCCTCGACGCGGCGCCATAATGGCTTGATCCGGCGATCGTTCGAGGAGCCGAAAATCTTCTTCGCAAAGCCAAAAAACGCCATGGAGAGACGAACCTTCAGATCAGGCCTACAGACCGGCCCCAGGGGACAGGGCGGACGGGCCGCCGCGAGTGGATGCGGCCCCTTCGGACGCCGGCGTCGCTCAACGAATGAGGAAAGCCGGCGGCGGGGTCGGCGGGGCCTGTCGCCCGGCGGCGGAGAGATAGTGACGGCCCCCATGACTGTCAACGAACGCAGCGCCCATGAAGGATAGGAAGCAACCCGCAAACGCTGCTTGGGCCGCACCCGCTCTCCGGTTGCTTCAGGCCGTCTTCCGCGCCGTCGCCAAGGCGGTCGCGACGGTTTGGCGCCTCGCAGGGGCTCTCGACAGCGCGCTCTGGCGCGGGACCCGGCTCGGGGCCGCGACGGCCGCTCGCGCGGTCGGGTCCTCCTTTCAGGTCGCCTCCGGCGCGGTCGGCGATGTCTTCGCCTGGCTGCCTTCGCGCGGGGGTCGCGCCTATGCGGCGTATTCGGGCGTCATCCTCGTCGTGGCCGCGCTTTGGATTGTTGACGAAATTCGGGGCGCGGCGTCGCAGTCGGCGGGCTTCGAAGCGATTTTCCGGCCGCCGCTCGACGCCGCAGACCCGATTGTCGCCCGTATTGACGGGCGGTTCGTCCACTTGAGTGAAATCGAAGCGGCGGCGAAGACCTCGGGGCAGCTGCTCGATGACGAAACTCTGTCGGTCGAAGCGGCCTTCGCACGCGATCTTGTCGATGCGTTTGTCGAGCAACGTTTGCTTGCAAGGGCCGCCCTTGAAGAAAGCATTCAGCGCGACGCCGAAGTTGGGGCGCGGCTTAGCGCTGCGCGCGATCGCATTCTGGCAGCGTCCTACATGAAAGCGCGAATCGACGCCGCCGTGACGCCGGAGCGCGTGCGGCGCCTGTTCGACAGCCATAAGGATTTGACGCGTCTCGGGGATGAGGTGCGGGCGCGACACATCCTTGTCGAAACTGAGACCGATGCTCGTGTTATCGTCGCCGCGCTCTTGGCCGGGGGAGATTTCGCAGCTTACGCCCGCGCCCGCTCGCTCGACCGCGCGACGGCGCCGCTCGGCGGCGAGATCGGCTGGTTCACCCGGGATATGATGACGCCGACCCTCGGTGAAGCCGCATTTGCGACCCCCGTCGGCGTCATCGCCGAACCGTTCCAGTCGGATTTCGGCTGGCACGTTCTGGAAGTCCTCGATCGGCGGCCGACGCAGGGCGTCGCCTTCGCGGCGGTCGAAGACAACATCAGGCGGTTCTTAACCCATCGAGCGATCGACGACACGCTGAAATCCCTTAAGGAAGGTGGAGATGTGCTTTACTTCCCGCCCGAGAACGGCGGCGAACGCGCGACGTCAGGCGGCAGCTGATCGAAAACTCGATAAAATTTTAGCGGCGGCGTAAACAGGGCCGTAAGATGCGGCTCCTAATAATTGGGGCGGAAACATGGCGAAGCTGCTCATTGTGGCGGCCGCCGCTTTGATCGATGCAGACGGCCGCGTGCTTCTTGCGCGGCGTCCGGCGGGCAAGGCGATGGCGGGCCTCTGGGAGTTCCCCGGAGGCAAACTCGATGAAGGCGAAACGCCGGAGGACGCGCTGGTGCGGGAGTTGCGGGAAGAGCTGGGGATAGAAGCGCAGGCGGCGTGCATGGCGCCGATCGCGTTTGCGTCCCATGCTTCTCCTGGCCATCACCTGCTGATGCCGCTCTTCGCGCTGCGAAAGTGGACCGGCGCGCCGCGGGCGCTGGAGCATGAGGCGATCGCCTGGGTCAAACCGGCCGCCTTCTCCGACTTTGACCTTGCGCCGGCGGACAAGCCTCTGGCGGCGCAAGTGCGGGATCTTTTGTAACTGGTTTCGAGGGGGCTTGACGATGGCTGCAAAGATCAGACGAACGATTGGCGGCTTCTTCCGTGACGACAGCGGCGCGACGGCGATTGAATACGGCCTTATCGTCGCGCTGGTGTTTCTCGCGATCATCACCTCAGTGAACACATTCGCCACCAACTCGAACCAAATGTACTCCGAAATCGTCAGCGCCCTTAATTAGTGATCGGTCGCCAGCCGCTCCGTCCGCGCGGCGCCGTTCCGGCCGGTGCGCGGCGTTACGCAAGCCTCAACCCGCTTTCCAGTTACGATTGACCGCTTCGGCGAGCGCGGCTTTGGCTGAGCCCGGCGCCAGCGGTTTCTGCTGACTCTCGTGCGGCGCCCAGCCGGTGAGCGTGACCAGATCAAATTGCGCTTCGGGGGCTAAGGCGAGCCGGCGCATGAGCGATGCGGCCGCCGCGCGCGGCAGCATGCGACCGCGCTCGGCGAGCATCGAGGTCTCGCCCATTCCGCGCAGGTCGCCGAACAGCTTTTCAGGGCTTTGATAGCGCACGCGCACGCGATCGACATCGACGACCGGCAGGGCGAAGCCCGCGCGCTGCAGGGCGGCGCCCCAGTCGCGCACGCCGGCGAACGGGATGACGCGCGCCGACGCGCGGCCGACAGTTTCCGCCTCCGCCGCATAGAGCGCGGCCCGCAGACCCGATAACGTCTCTTCACCGAATACGACAGCGATCAGCAGGCCGTCCGGCTTCAGCGCGCGCCGCATCTGCGCAAGCGCGCCCACCGGATCATTCGCGGCGTGCAGGGTCAGCAGGCTGACGATCAGGTCAAAACGCTCGTCGGCGATTGGTGACTGCTCTTCGTCAAAAACGACACGGCCGCCCGCCGACGGCAGCCGCGCGCCCGCAAGATCCGCGGTGACGATCGATCCTACGCCGCACCGCTGCGTCAGCATCGAAACAAGCGGGCCGGCGCCGTAAAACAACGCGTGCGGAAAATCCCGGGTAACGGTTTCCAGCCGGTCAACGACATCCGCCATCGCGCGCCGATGAAGAAAGTCATGCGCCTGCCATCGCGCAGACGAGATTGCGCGTCTGCGCCGATACAAACTTCGACTGAAGATTGCAGCGATCACGCAGGAGCGTTTAGCGCTTCCGCGCTCGCATGGGAACGAGGCGGTCTTGCCGCCTTTAGCTTCGCGCCCGGATTCGGAATGAGGGCGCCCGCCCTATTCTTTGATGGTCGCGGCGTATGTGCAAAAATCCACGTGTACCTTTGCGCACGCCGCCTAGCTCGTGCAACCGACCGGCGCGGCGGGCGGCGAATGGGACGCGCAAAGCTGCACTTCGGTCGAGCGTCGCGGCCAACGCTTGGAGGCGTGCTCGAACTCAAAGGGAAAAGTGAACACCCGCCCGACATAGCCGGTGACATAGCCGTACTCGATCTCCGATACCAGCAAAGTAGTGTTGGGCCGCATCGCCGCCACGCGATCGACGTCGGCATAGACCGATCCGGCCGGATAGGGTGTCGCTCCGTCCTTGTCGCGACTCCAGTGAACAAGCGGCTGCGACGCGGGGTCGGCCCCTTTCCTGATGGATATCACACGCATCTCGATCGTCGATGTGTCCGTCGGCTCAAGAATGCGCGTAACGCCGATCATCATGTCACTTAGCTGAGTCTCCGTGACAATCGGGTCATGCGCGGCCAGATCGACGAGGCTGTTGGCTGCGTTGGCGAGCCGGCGATTAACCGTGAACAAGTCGGAGGCCTCCAGCATCCCGAAGAAAAGCAAAACCATGACGGGAAGTATAAGCGCGAATTCGGTTGCAGCGATTCCTGAGCGCGCCCTTGAGAACCGCGCAACGATGCAACTCCGTCGAGCCCGAACTTCGGGCCGCCGCCGTCGAGAGAAACAGAAACGCTTCACGAGACGGTCCTGACATTCCTGCGAAAGGGTTCGTTCCGGACGACGTACGTCGCAAAGACGCGCCGCTTTCCTTCAGCGGTCTGCGAAACATTGACGCCGATCGTGGGGTTGAGCGTCTTGTAAAGCAGGCAAAGCCGCAAACGAACAATCTGGTTCTCATCTCCAGGCGCAAAGCTGAGCGCGGCGATTTCGGCCGGATCGTCATTCGTGCAGACCACCGCGCTTGTGTCGGACGCGAGCTCCGCGAAACTTCCAAAAGTGTCCACTTCGACGGTAAGGAGCGCCGAGCAGTCGCCAAGCGGTGCGATGCTGGGGCAAACCTGCGCGTAGAACTCCTCTTTTGTCAGCCCCGCGCCGCCATTGGCCTGCTGAACCTGCCCGGTTCTGATCGTTCTCGCCGCTTCGATCGCCGCCGCATCAATCTGAGATGTCGCGAAGTAAAACCAGCCGACCTCAAACGTCGACATCATCAGCGCAAGAAAGGGCGGTGCAACCAAGGCGAACTCGACGGCGGCGGATCCCTTGCGGTCTCTCCAGGCATTCCCTGCAAGGCTTCGTGTCAGGTGCGAATCCGATTTGCATTTCCGCATTTGCGTACTCCCGATCAACGGCTCACGTGAAGTTTCGTAAGGTCTGCTGCGATGTCCTGGAACGCCTCTTCTAGTTCTTCTCCGTCAGGCGCGTCGAAGTAATAGGGCGCATCTGGTTCCGTGGCGCAGGCTCTGAACACGGCCTTGGTCGCCGCTTGCGGACCTGTGTCGGCGAGACCAAAGGTGATCGTGTAGACGAGTATGCTCTCGGCTTTCATCCGCGCGCAAACTCGCAACAGCTTGTTGTCTATTTCGTTTTCCATTTCGGCCCGGGTGTCGAGGCCGGCGCCCATCCGCTCTTCGATCGCGTAGCCGTAGGCGGAATGTGCGGATTTCCAGTGCGTGTTGGAGGTGCTGACGACGTTGCTGCCGTCCGTCATCAAGACAACGGCTTTCTGCCATTTATTGTCGCGGTACGGGAAGTCGCTCACGAAAGGAGTGCCGGGGGACAAAACGCGCCACCCCCACATCATGCCCTCCGCCGAGTTGGTGTTGCCGGCCGGGGCCAGCGCCTGGATATGGTCGCGAACGGGCTTCTTCTTGCCGGAGTTGAATAGAATCGGCGCCGAGCAGTTCCGGTTCGGCCCGCGCGTGCTTTGGTCGCCGGTCGATTCATTGATGGTCTCGTCGATGGAGACCGAAAGGTTGTATTTGCCGAGGTACCGTTTATTGGCGGGGTCGTAGCGTCCCGGATACGCCATCCGAACGATGTATTCGTCGTTGCAGGAATCGACCGCGCCAAGGCTTTGCAGGAACGCTGCGTAGGAAGTGTTCGTCACCGTCGCGCTTGGAGAGCCGCCGCATGTGCCGCCGAAGCTCGTGCGCGTCACGTTCCTGGTGTAATTCAGAAAGGTAAGGTAGCGATCAAGATTGACCGTATTGTCGCGGACGTAGGCCCTGTCGTTTACATAGCTGTTTGAGTATCCCGAAGCCGCCGGACTGTCTGCCGCCGGGTTGTCAAACCAACCGCCGTTATAGGTGATGCCGACGCGCGTCGCCGGATTGGGGCTGGTCCTGTAGCCGCAAGCGAGGTTGCTGCCGCTATTGCAGTTCACATCGTCAGGTAAAAACATCGGCACGAAACGGCTGTTGTTTGCGCTGACGACCTCAGCTAGCGGAAGGACCAAGCTTGGCGCGCCGCTGAAGGCGCTCAGCGTCAAGGTGTCTGAAACGCCGGATGGCGCGGTGCTATAATTTCCAACGACGGTCGCGCTGGCCCCTTCGCCTGTCGGCATGTCGATTTCGTCGAGCGGGAAAGGCTTAGCCTCGGTGCATCCTTTCCAGTTTAGATTCGAATTCGAGTTAAAGAGGTCGAAATGATTGACCTTGACGCTGGCTTCTACTGCGCCGGTATCGGTAACGTGCGCAAATCGAGCGCCATGGTAGCTCGCTAAAGCGCCGGCATCGCTCCATGCCGTCTGCCAGACATTGGCGCCGTCGTCGCCGATCGCGCCGCCGGCGTTTACATAGGCGTTGAAGGGAACCACCGAGATTCGGACGTTCTCGCTCGTCGCATCGTCATCGTCGCCGAAGAGGACGTCAAGGAGCGCATCGGAGGCGTTCCGCAAAGATTGAATTTTCTTCGTGCCGCCGACGGCGCTGTTCATCGACCCGGTCACGTCAAGAACGAGCGCAAGTTCGATCGGTCCGGAGCCGCGGCGGGTGATTTCGGTGCTTGTCTGCATCGAAAGAAAGTTGAAAGCGGAGTTCGGGCGTCCCGAGGCGACATTGGCGGCCCCGAGGATCAAGGTCTTGATTCGTCCGCTCGCCGTCGGGCGAATCACTTGGGGCGTGATCTCAAAATCAACGGCGAGATCGGTAACAAGATTCTCATGCCGGAAGTTCTCGAGGAAAAACTCCTCGCCATAAGCCTTCAGTTGTTCGTCGCTGAGCGTTTTGTCGGCCGCGCTAAGTTGCGCGATAGCCAGCCCCGCAGCGTCGAGCGACTCGATCAAGTCCGCCCGGACGGCGTTTCGACGGGTGAAATCGACCGCTCCGCCGGAGAACAGCAGCAATACGCCGAGCAGGAAGGCGAACAGGATCGCTATGTTGCCGTCGTCAGACCGCTTGAAGCTTGCTATGAGACGCATACGCCTCTCCCCTGAGAGCCATCGAGCGTCACGACGTCGCCAGCACGGAATGCGCCAGCTTGACAACGCGCGCTTGAAGAATGGAATTAAGTCCAAGTAATTAATCGCTCGTTTGGAAACAGAGTTAAGGGCGCTTCACCTTGATTGATGCCGAAGGCTCAAAAGTATTGTCGGATCAGCATTTTGGCGCTGTCGCCCGCCATACCGCCTCGCTTTTGCTCAACGCTTTGCTGCCGCCTGTTTGTCCGGTCACCGACGAGCCGGTCGCGCGCGCCGGATCGCTCAGCGCCGGCGCCTGGGAGAAAATCCGCTTCATCGACGAACCGTTCTGCGCGCGCTGCGGCGCTCCCTTCGCGGTCGATTACGGAGCGGGCGCGGAATGCGCGGCCTGCATCGCCGATCC
>CAZNXR010000114.1:0-5246 GCA_964576815.1 uncultured Caulobacterales bacterium
CTGATGTCGTTCGAGTGGGCGCGCATGGTTGAAGGGACCGAAACTTCGGTCGTGTTCTATGCGCTCGGCGCAGCGAGCGCGGCGGCGCTGACGCTTGCCGCCGCCGGTCATTATCCTTTCGCCTTTGTCGCCGCCGCAGCCGGGTCGGCAGGGGCCTACTTCGGCGCTGCAAGACACCGCGCCTGGGCGGCTTTCGGGGCCGCCTTTTTCCTGGCGCCGGCGATCGCGCTCCTTTGGCTGCGCGAAGAACATGAACGAGGCGGAGGACTGGCGCTCCTGCTCTTCGCCATTGTCTGGGCCGCCGACACCGGCGGCTACACAGGCGGACGGCTGGTCGGCGGACCGAAATTGAGCCCGGCGATCTCTCCGGCGAAGACTTGGGCGGGCGCGGCCGGCGGGCTGATATTCGGGGCGGTTGCAGCGCTGGTCCTTGCGCCGACGTTGTTGGGCTGGAGCAAGGCGGGCGAGGCGCTCGCCGTGGGCGGCGGCCTTGGGGTCGCTTCAATCGTCGGCGACATGGCCGAATCTGCGATCAAGAGGCGTTTTCGGATAAAGGACATGTCCGGCTTTATCCCGGGCCATGGCGGGGTTCTTGACCGCCTCGACGGAATGATTTTCGCCACTTCGGCGATGACGGCGGCGCTTTATGCGCTTAGTCTTTTTCGGGGCGGTTAGCGTTGGGGCAGGGGCAGGGCGTGGCAGGCAAAGACGAACGCCGCAAAATCATTCGCCGCCGGGCGACCGTTCTGGGTTCAACGGGCTCGGTAGGGGTCAACACGCTCGACGTGATCGATTTCGCCATGCGGCGGGGCGACGCCGAGGTCGAGTTTGAAGCGCTCACCGCCAACAGCAATGTCGCGCTTCTGGCGGAGCAGGCGCGCAAGCATCGTCCGCGCTTCGTCGCAATCGCCGATCAGCGACTAAAGGTCGATCTTGAGGACGCTTTGCGCGGTGAAGACATCGAGATCGGCGCGGGGCCCGAAGCAATCGAAGAAGCCGGCGCCCGCGACGCTGACTGGGTGATGGCGGCGATTGTCGGCGCCGCGGGCCTCAAGCCGACGCTGAATGCGGCCAAGCGCGGGGCAGCGATTGCGCTCGCTAACAAGGAATGCCTCGTTTGCGCGGGCGACATCGTCATGGACGCCGTCCGCAAATCCGGCGGCGCGCTGTTGCCGGTCGACTCCGAACACAACGCGATTTTTCAGGTCTTCGACTTTGAGCGTCCCCACCGGGTCGCGCGGCTCATTCTGACCGCATCGGGCGGGCCCTTCCGGACATGGTCGCGCACCGAGATGACGGCGGTGACGCCGGCGCAGGCGATCGCGCATCCCAACTGGTCGATGGGCGCGAAAATCTCCGTCGATTCCGCGACGATGATGAACAAAGGGCTCGAACTGATCGAGGCCTCGCATATTTTTCCGATCCCGGCGGAGAAGATCGACATCCTCGTCCATCCTCAGTCGGTCATTCATTCGATGGTCGAATATGTCGATGCGTCGGTGCTCGCTCAGCTTGGGACGCCGGACATGCGAACGCCGATCGCTTCTACATTCGCCTGGCCCGATCGGAGCCCCAGCCCGTCGGCGCGTCTTGATTTCGCGGCCCTGAAGCATCTGACTTTTGAGGAACCCGATCCGGAACGGTTTCCGGCGCTGCGTCTTGCGCGGGAAGCCGTCGAGCGCGGCGGCATAACGCCGGCGGTGCTGAACGCCGCCAATGAAGCGGCCGTCGCCGCCTTTCTTTCGGGTCGTCTCAAATTTCTGGACATCGCCGGCGTGACCGAGCACGTTCTCAACGAAATCGGCCGTCGCAATGGGCCGTTCAGGCTTTCGAGCCTTGAAGAAGCGATGGCGGCCGACAGCGAAGCCCGCAGCCTGGCGGAGCGGTCCATTCTGGCGCGCGTGGCCGCCTAAATTCCTGGAGCGATTGTGACTGAGAGACGCTGTTCATGAACTGGGCCTTGTTCGCGCCGGAGAACCTTGTTCTGCTTCCGGTATTTGTCGTTTCCTTCATCCTGCTTCTCAGCCTGATCGTGTTCGTTCACGAATTCGGCCACTTTGCAGCGGCGCGAATGTTGGGCGTCAGGGTCGATGTTTTTTCGATCGGCATGGGCAAGGTGCTGGCGCGCTGGACGGACCGGCAGGGCACCGAATGGCGCATCTCCCTCCTGCCCCTCGGCGGCTACGTGAAGTTTTTCGGCGATGCCGGGCCGGCGTCAAATCCGAGCGAGGAAGTCGCCGCCGAGCAGGACGGTCCTGCGACGACGCAATTCCCGCGGCCGGGCAGCGAAAAGGAAATCGCCCGCCGCCTGACGCCCGAAGAGAAGAAAGTCTGCTTCCACTTCAAGCCGATCTGGGCCCGCGCCCTGATCGTCGCCGCAGGGCCATTCGCGAATTTCGCGCTGGCGATCGCGATTTTCTGGGGCATTATCATGGCCTACGGCGAATATGTCGTAGAGCCCCGCATCGGTGCTGTTTCTCCGGACTCGGCAGCCGAGGAGGCAGGCTTCCTGGCAGGCGACGTCATCGTCGCCGCCGATGGCCGGAAGATCTCGTCCTTCGATGACCTGTTGATCGTCACCCGGCTTGGTTCCGGCGAAGAGATCGCCTTCACTGTAGAACGCGTCGGAGAGACGATCGTCATTCTCGCAACGCCGCGCCGGCAGATCGTTGAAGACAGCTTCGGCAACAAATCGCGAGCCGGGCTTTTGGGGCTCTCGCCCGACTCTGACGCCTACAGGTTTGTAAAGCGGACCCCGCTTGAGGCGCTCGGCGTAGCGGCGGAGCGCTGCTGGGGCGTCATCACATCGACGACCAAGTTTCTGGGCCGCCTGATCGTCGGCAAGGAAGACGCCGAAAACCTCGGCGGCCCGCTGAAAATGGCCCAGTTCGCCGGCCAGGCTATGACCTCGGGCTTCAATGAGGACGCTAATGCGCTGGAATCGCGAAGCCTTTTGGAGAAGTTGCGGATCAGCCTCTCGACGTTCATCAATCTTGCGGCGTTTGTCTCAGTATCGATCGGGTTTCTCAATTTGTTTCCGATTCCCGTTCTGGACGGCGGACACCTGATGTACTACGCCTACGAAGCCGCTGCCGGGAAACCCTTGGGGGCCAGGGCCCAGGCGATTGGCTTTCGGGTGGGACTCTTACTACTGGGATCGTTCATGTTGTTCGTGACGTGGAACGACATCACCAGTTTCTTCGCGATAAAGAACTAAGGTCGGCGGCATGCGTATCATTCGGTCGGGGGTCGGCGCCGCAGGCGCAATCCTTTTGTCGCTTTTCGCCCTTAGCGCCGCGGCGCAGCCGGCGACGAACGCCGCGCCCCCGCAGGCAGGGCAATTTGCGATCGCGCCCGGCGCGCCCGCGCCGGTCATTCAGGCGATCAGCGTCAAGGGCAATCAGCGCATCGAGCCTGAGACGATCGCCTCTTATCTCGTCGTGAACGCAGGCGACCGCGCCGACCAGCAACTTCTGGACGTGGGTCTGAAGACGCTCTTCAATACCGGGCTGTTCTCGGACGTCGCGCTGGAGATGCAGCCCGATAACACGCTGCTCATCAGCGTGCAGGAAAACCCGATCGTCAACAGGGTGATCCTTGAGGGTAACCGGCGGGTCAAGGCGGACAAGATCAACGCAGAGGTGAAGCTGGCTGCGCGCGCGGTTTTTACGCGCGCGAAGGCTCAGGCCGACGTCCAGCGCATCATCGAGGTGTATCGTCGCGGCGGACGGTTCGCAGCATCCGTGACGCCGAAGATCGTGCCGCTCGAACAGAACCGCGTCGATGTCGTCTACGAAATCGACGAAGGGCCGAAGACCGGCGTCGCCAAGGTCAATTTTGTCGGCAACAAGAAGTTTTCAAGCGGCGAGCTCCGCGGCGCGCTGCTGACCAAGGAGAGCCGCTGGTGGCGGTTTTTCTCTTCGAACAGCAATTACGATCCTGACCGGCTCGAATTTGAGCGTGATCTTCTGCGCCAGTTCTACGCCAAGAACGGTTAC
Organism: uncultured Caulobacterales bacterium; assembly: GCA_964576815.1. GTDB lineage: Bacteria > Pseudomonadota > Alphaproteobacteria > Caulobacterales > Parvularculaceae > Amphiplicatus. The sequence goes on from CAZNXR010000114.1 coordinate 3,999, forward strand.
GCCGACTTTCAGGTGATCTCCGCTGTCGCCGAACTGACGCCTGATCGAAAAGACTTTTTCATCACCTTCACGGTCGAAGAAGGCGAAGAGTACACGATCGGCGAAGTGAAGGTTAAGACTAGCCTCGCCAAGCTCGACGAGAACGCGCTTGAGAATTTCGTGCCGGTCAAATCCGGCGAAACGTATAACGGCGAGCGGATCGAGAAGGCGACGGAGACGCTCACCTTCGCGACCGGCGCAAGCGGCTACGCGTTCGTCGATGTGCAGCCGCGGCTGGAGCGTAATCCTGAAACGCGCACCATCGACGTGACCTTTCAGGTCAATGAGGGGCCGCGCGTCTATGTCGAGCGCATCAACATCAAGGGCAACACGCGCACGCTCGACAAGGTCGTCCGCCGCGAAATCCGCGTCGCCGAGGGCGATCCCTACAATAAAGTCCTGATCGACCGGTCGAAGTCCCGGGTGAGAGCGCTGGATTATTTCACCGAGGTCAACATCGAAGAGCGGCCCGGATCGGCGCCCGACCGGACGGAACTCGACGTCTCCGTTCAGGAAAAGGCGACCGGGTCATTCTCCGTCGGCGTCGGCGTGTCGTCGACGGAAAACTTCATCATCGACTTTTCGATCGAAGAACGGAACCTGATGGGCCGCGGGCAGTTCCTACGGTTCCGGGTGCAGAGCTCTTCGCGGACAAGACTTGTCGATCTGCGCTTCACGCAGCCTTATTTCCTCGATCGGAACCTCGCCGCGGGCGTCTCGCTGACCAATCAGCGCACCAATTTCCGGGAGTCGGGCTTCATCCGCGACCGCTATGGGTTCGGCCTGAGTGCGGGCTTCCAGATATCGGAATTCTGGCGCGGCAATGTTCAGTATCAGCTGGCGCGGGACAGGGTCAGTTTCGATCGCGACAATTTCGCTTTCCAGACCGGCGCCCAGGTGCCGGACGGCGCCGACATTTCGAACCTCTTTATTCCGGGCGTCGTCGTGCCCCCTCTGATACCGCTCTTCACCGGCGTCAATAACGGCGTGCCCTTTGTCACGACGGACCCGAACGCGCCGGGCGTAACGGGCCGCTTCCTCGACCCCATCACGATGGTTCCGCAAAGCCAGTATGTCGCCTTCACCTGCGACTTGCTGGTGCAGGCGTTTTCGCCGACCTGCGAGTCGCAAGGCACTTTCGTATCGTCGATCTTCGGCTATTCGATCGGCATGGACAGCCGCGACGATCCTATCGATCCGACGCGCGGC
>CAZNXR010000114.1:5346-6878 GCA_964576815.1 uncultured Caulobacterales bacterium
TTCCAGCCGGGAACGCAATTCGTCGGCAACAATACCTTCGGGCAGGCGATCGGCGCCAAGATTTACGCGATCGGGACAGTCGAGGTGAAGCTGCCGCTTCCCTTACCGAAGCAATATGGCATCCGCGCCTCGCTGTTTTCCGATTTCGGCACGGTCGGCCTGGTCGATGACAGCAGCAAATTCCTGAATACGATCGCCTTCGATGACACCAATATGGACGGCATTCCGGATTTCGCCGTCGATATCGACCCTACCAGCGGACAACTGTTCGTTGAGCCGGTGCAGGACGACCTCTCGCTCCGGATCTCGGCGGGCGCCTCGGTGAGCTGGGACTCGCCCTTCGGTCCCGTCCGCTTTGATTTCGCCAAAGTTCTGCGCAAAGAATTCTATGACCGGACCGAGGGCTTCCGGTTCAGCGCAGGCACGTCCTTTTGATCCGATATCCACGAACATGACATGAGTGAGGTAGAGACTATGAAATCGAAACTGTTGGGGCTTGTCGGGGCTGCGGCCCTTGTGGCGGCCGGCGCTGGCGCTGGCGCGCTGATCTCCGGTGCGGAGGCGCAGTCCGCCGCCAAGCCGCCGGTCATCCTGATCGTCAATACCGAAATGCTGGTCGCCCAGTCGGAGGCCGGCAAAACCATTCCGACGCAGGCGAACACCATCAAGTCCGCGATCGAGAAAGAGCTTCAGGCCGAGGCCGACAAGCTCAAGAAAGACATCGAGAACTACCAAAAAGGCGCTTCCTTGATGTCCGAGGAAGTGCGCAAGAAGACCGAGCAGGACCTTGCCGTTCGCCAGCAGGTTTCGCTGCCGCAGCAGGCGCAGATCATGGAGCAGGTGTTCGCCGGGGCGGTTCAAAACGCGCAAGGCAAGGTATTGCAGGAATCCCAGCCGATCATGAAGGCGATCCTCGACAAGCGCGGCGGCACCATTCTGCTTGATCGGCAGGCGGTCATGTATGCGGCGCCGGAAACCGACATCACGCAAGAAGTGATGGCGGAGCTGAACAAGAAACTGAAGACGGCGCCGGTCCAGAAAGTGACCCTCGCGGATGTCAAGAAAAAGCTTCAAGAAGGCCAGGCGGCGCAAAACAAGCCGGCCGAAAAGCCGAAGAAGTAATTCGGTCCGGTCAACGAAGATTACGGCCGGCCGCAATTTGCGCCGGCCGTTTTCATTTCTGGAAAGCCGACAGATGCCTGACAGCCGCTTCTTCCAGACGCTAGAGCCCTTGCCGTTCGCCGAGGCCTTGGCGCTCGCGGGCGTAAAGAGCGGCGCGGCGGCGGGTCCCTTGGTGGAACGCGCCGCAAGCCCTGAGGAACAGGAGCTCGGCGGCGCTGTCGTGTTCGTCGATAAGGCCGACCGCGTCGAGGCGGTTTTGTCGCGCCGTCCTGCGCTGCTGTTCGCACCGATCGCTGCCGCGCCGAAAGTCGTCGGCGTCGGCGACCCTCGCGCAGCGTTCGCCGCGGTCGCGCACGCGCTTCATCGGGAACGAACGTCTGTTGACGGCGGCGCGCCGCCGCGGATTGGCG
>CAZNXR010000115.1:0-6866 GCA_964576815.1 uncultured Caulobacterales bacterium
TCGTCCTCTTCGTGCTGCTCGAATTCACCTATTACTGGTTCCACCGCGCCAGCCATGAAGTGCGCTGGTTTTGGACGACGCACGCCGTCCACCACAGCCTTGAGGAGCTCAATATCCTCGGCTCCTACCGGCTCGGCTGGACCGGCAAGTTGTCGATGGGCTACCTCTTTCACATGCCGCTGATGTGGATCGGCTTCAGTCCGGAAGCGGTCGCGACGATGCTGGCGCTCAACCTTTTCTATCAGTCTTGGCTGCATACGGTGCTGATCGGCAAACTAGGCTTTCTTGAGGGGATATTGAACACGCCCTCCGCGCACCGCGTCCATCATGCGAAGAACGCCGATTATCTCGACCGCAATTACGGCGGCGTGACCGTCGTGTTCGACCGCCTGTTCGGCACCTATCAGGGCGAGCGCGACGAGGTCGCTTGCGAGTTCGGACTTGTGAAGCCGGTCGGTTCGACGAATGTCTTCGCCGTCGCTTTCCACGAATGGGGACGCCTGATCGCGGACCTTCGCGCGCACCCCGTCCGCTGCTGGCCGGGCCTTTTCTTCGGCCCGCCGGGCTGGCGCCCGAACGGCGAGGGGCTCACGTCGAAGGAAATCCGTGCGCGCTATCGCGCCGGGATCGCCGCGGCGGCCGTTCCTGCGGAGTAATCCTCAATCGGAAAAACAAACGGGCGCCGGGCCTTGGCTTTTCAGCCGCGGCGCCGGCGCCCGCATTACGCCTCTGGGGAGAGAGGCCGTTGCAGCACCGCGCGCCGCGCCCGACGGGCCGCCGCGCGCGGCGCCGATCAGTTGAAGTTCGCGCGGAGGGTCACGCCGACATAGCGGCTGGCGTCGCGCGGGATGTGCAGGCGCTGCCCGTTCGACGTGTTCAGCGTCACATAGCTGTCGTCGAGCAGGTTGTTGACGTGGAACGTCAGCCGATATTTGTCGTCCGCGTCCGAGAAGCCGAGGCTGAGATCGATCAGGCTGTATTGATCGATCGGGCCGACGGCGCCGAGTTCGGAGAACTGGTTGTCGCGATAGGACCATGCGCCGCGCAGGTACGCCTGCGTGCCCATGACGAACGGCGCCGTCCACTCGCTGACGACCGACGTCGTCCATTTCGGCGCCAGCGGCAGCGGCGTGCCGTTGAACGTCGAGGGAACGCCGGTGATCGGGTTCGGGTTGAACGCTTTCACCTTGGCGTCGGTGTAGGCGACGCCGCCGGTGATCGTCCACCAGTCGGTCGGCGTGAACACCGAATCGACCTCGAAACCCGCCGTCGAAACCTTGCCGGCGTTGGTCAGCGTGCTGACGAGCGCGCCTTCGACGACAATGAAATTGTTCGCCTGGAAGCCGTCATAGACCGCATAGAAGCCGGCCGCGTTGAGCTGCAGACGATCGTCGAAGAAGCGCGACTTGAAGCCCGCCTCAAAGGCGTTCGACGTTTCGTCGTCGATCGGCACCGCGTTATTCGGGGCGGTGTGGTTGAAGAAGACGTTGAACGCCGGGCCCTTATAGCCGCGCGCATAGCTGAGATAGGTGGTGATGTCGTCGGTCGCGTCATATTGCGCGACGATGCGGCCGGAAAGATTGGTGTTGCTGGTTTCGCCGGCCGAGGTGTTGGTGCCGTCGCCCGGCGGCGTCGCGGTCGTCAGGCCGCCGGCGGGCGCGGGCGAGATGCCCGGGCCTGTCGCCGGCAGGCCGGTCGCCAGGTTGATGCCCGGCGCGCGGAAATGGGTGAAATCGACGTCGTCATGCGTCCAGCGCATGCCGCCGATCATCCGGAAGCGGTCCGTCAGGTTCCACGTCGCGTTGCCGAACAGCGCATAGTTCGTCTGGTTGACGTCGCTGATCGAGTTCGCCGTCGGGAAGAGCGTCGTCATCGAATTGGCGAGGTTGCACGGCGTCGCGCCGCTCGGCGCGACCGGCAGCGATGACGACGCGCAGGTGATGTCGTCGCGGCGGAAGAGCTGCGCGTTGTCGGAACGCCAGAAGAAGCCGCCGATCACATAGGAGATCTTGCGGTCCTGCGGCGAAGCGATGCGCGCTTCCAATGAGTACTGGTCGGTATCGACGACGCCGCGGTCATGCAGCTCCGCCGTGCCGACGATCGCGCGCGGCAGGAAGTCGCCTTCGCGCACCTCGACGTTCTCCCAGTTCCGGTAGGCGCCGATCAGCGTCAGCGTGTGATCGGCGCCGACGCCGAAATCGCCCTGCAGCGAGGCGCCCCAGGTCGTGTCTTCCGTCGTCGTGACGAGATTGTGGTTGATGACGCGCTGGTCTTCGCCGCGCGCCGTCAGGAAGCCGAGTTCGGCGTCGAGCACGGGCCCGCGCGAAACGCCGGTGATCTCCGCGCAGCAATCGTCGTCGGCGCGCGCGAAGTCTACGGCGAAGCGGACGCTGGCGTCGTCCGACGGGTCGAAATCAAGGACGAAGCGCGAGCCCCAGCGCTCATAGCCGTTCACGCGCTCGTCGCCGCCGTTGAAGATGTTGGTGATGTGGCCGTCGAAGGAGCCGTAAAAGCCCGTCAGGCGCGCCGACAGCGTGTCGGTCAGCGGTCCGGAGACGCTGCCCTTGGCGCGGTACTCGCTTTCTTCCCAGAGGCCGAGATTGATCTGGCCTTCAAACTCGTCGGTGCCGCCCTTCGTCACCAGGCTGACGACGCCGGCCGATGCGTTCTTGCCGAACAGCGTTCCTTGCGGACCGCGCAGCACTTCGATGCGCTCAAGGTCATAAAGGTCGGTGAAGGCCTGGCCGGAACGGGAGAGAACGACGCCGTCGACGACCGTCGATACCGAGGGTTCGGCGGCGATTGAAAACGAAATCGTGCCGACGCCGCGCAGGAAGACCGCTGAGTTCGCGTTGGTCGTGCCTTTGCGGAAGTTGAGCGAGGGAACGAGCTGCGTCAGATCTTCGAGATTGATCGCGCCCGAGGCTTCAAGCTGACTGTCGGTGAGCGCGGTGACCGCGAGCGGCACGTCCTGCAAATTCTGCTCGACGCGCTGCGACGTGACGACGATCTCATCGACTTGCGCTAGCGCAGGCGCGCCCATCAGGACCGCCGCGACGACGAGGCTTGTCGAATTGTTGAACGCTTTTTTCATGTTATCCCTCCCGTTTGCCGTCGCCCTGAGAGCGACCATTGTCGTTCGCCTTGACGGGCAAACTTATAGCTGACATGTCTTATATAACACTTGGGCGGCCGCTCGCGTCAATAAGCGGGACCTCCGCGGCAGGGCCTGCGCCGCTGTATCGCCTCCCGCCCGACCTTTCGCGCAAGGGCTTGATATGATTAGGAAAATTCTATTCGTTGACGCCGGCAACTATTCACGATCGCCGGCGGCGGAAGTGATCGCAAAGACGCACTTTGATAAGAACCTGAAGGACCGGGCGCCGGTCGTTTCCTCGGCGGGCCTTAAGGACAAACATGCCGGCGGCGGCGCCGACCCGCGCACGATCGAGGAATGCGGCCGGCGCGGCTATGACCTCGCGTCCTTCCGCTGCCGGCAGATCGGGCCGGCGGATTTCTCAGACTTCGACCTTATTCTTGCGATGGACCGTTCCAACCTCGAAGGGCTGGAGGCGATCAGGCCCGCGGGAGCGCGCGCGCGGCTCGCTCTGTTCATTCCTGACGGGGAAGTGCCCGATCCCTATTTCGGCGGCACGGACGGCTTCACGATCGCGATCGACCTTATCGAAAAGCGCATCGGCGAGTTGGCGGCGGAACTGGCGCACGGCGCGTGATCAGCGTCGCCCGCAGTCGGCGACGGCGGCGTCAAGGCGCGTCAGCCAGCGGTCGCCGTATTTTTCGACATACCAATCGCGCATCGGCGCTGACGCCGCCCTGAACGCGGCGCGCTCTTCTTCGGTCGGTTCATGGACGGCGCCGCCCTTCGCCTTGAAGCGGTCGAGCGCGGAATTCTGGCGCTCCTTCGGCAGCGCGCGCGTCACCCGTTGAAGTTCAGCGAAGCCCTCTTCGACGATGGGGCGCAGATCGTCGGGCAGCGCCTGCCAGCGCGCGTCGGAGTGCCACCACATCGCGCCCATATAGGCGTGGTTATCGAGCGTCACATATTTGACATGCTCTTCGAGCCGCATCCCGACGATGTCCTGAATGCTGTTTTTCGTTCCTTCGACGACGCCGGTCGCGAGCGCGAGATAGAGTTCGGAAAAAGCGATAGGCGTAGGGTTAGCGCCGAGCGCGCGCACCATCTCCTGTTCCAGCTGCGCGGGCGTCGTTCTGATCTTGAGGCCTTTGAGGTCCGCCGGCGAGGTGACCGGCCGCGCGACCGTCGCAAAGTCGCGCCAGCCGCCGGTGTTGCCGATCGTCATGAGGCGCAGGCCTAATCCGCGCGACAGCGTCTCGTCGCGCAACGCCTCCAGGATCGGCCCGTCGAGCACGCATTCGGCGACGGCGTCGTCCTCGAAAATATAGGGCAGTTCGAACGCCTGTCCTTCGGGGAAAAAATTTCCGAACCCGCCGAAGGTCGTCATGAAGACGTCGAGGACGCCGCCTTGCAGATATTCGATGCACTCGCGCTCGCCGCCGCAAAACTGGCCGGAGGTGTAGATCTTGACCGCGATGCGCCCGCCGGAGCGGCTTTCGACATACTCCTTTAACGCGGTCGCGCCGGCGTAGTCCTCATCGTCCTTCGAAGCGAGGATGCCGATCCCGATGACATGCTCGGGCCGCTCCGCGCGGCTGGCGATGACGCCCCACAGGAAGAGCGCGGCGAAGGCGACGAAGACGGCGTTGACGATGCGCTTTCCATCCATCGCGTCACGCAAATCCCAGAAGGCGCGGCAGCGTCGTCACGATCGGCGGCGCAAAAGTGATGAGGAAGATGATGAAAGCGTGCATGAGAAGATAGGGCGCCATCTCGATCGCGATCGCCGCCGGTTTTTCTCCGGAGACGGAGGAAGCGACGAACAGCACAAGGCCCATCGGCGGCGTCGCGAGGCCGACGGTGACGTTGACGCACATGACGACGGCGAAGTGCAAGGGATCGACGCCGAGCCCGACGAACATCGGCCCGAGAACGGGACCAAGAATGAGAATCGCTGGCCCCGCGTCGAGGAACATGCCGACGACGAAGAGCAGCAGATTGACGAGGAGCAGGAGGAGATAGACGTTGGTGGTGACGCCCGTCAGCAGCGAGGCGAGGCTTTCGGCGAACCCCGACACCGTCACGATCCAGGCGAAGGACACCGCCGCGCCGACGAGCAGCAGGATGACGCCTGACTGCGCCGCCGCCGTGACGAAGACGCGCGGCAGGTCGGCGACCTTCAGCGTACGCATGACGAAGAGGCCGACGACAAGCGCGTAAAGGCAGGCGACCGCCGCCGCTTCGGTCGGCGTGAAGGCGCCGCTGAGAACGCCGCCGAGAAGGACGACCGGCGTCATCAGCGCGGGCAGGGTTTGGGTCAGCGCCTTGCCGCGTTCGCCCCATGTCGCCTTGCGTTCCGCTTTTGGAAATCCGCGGCGATGGGCGAGCACCATCGTGACCAGCATAAGGCCCCCCGCCATCAGCGCGCCGACGACGGCGCCCGCAGCGAACAGCGCGGCGACCGAGACGTTCATCACGAAGGCGTAGAGGATCATCAGCCCCGAGGGCGGAATGACCGGCCCAAGGATCGCCGCCGAAGCCGTCACGGCCGCCGAATAGCGGCGCGAATAGCCTTCCTTCACCATCTCCGGCACCAGCATCTTGCCGACGGCGGAAGCGTCCGCGACCGCCGAGCCTGAAAGGCTCGCAAACAGCATCGAGGTGACGATGTTCACCTGCGCAAGGCCGCCGCGCACATGGCCGATCATCGCCTGCGCGAAGCGGAAGATCGCCGCCGTGACGCCGCCCGAATTCATCAGCTCGCCGGCGAGGATGAAGAACGGCACCGCCATCAGCGGAAAGGAATCGATGCCGTTGTAAAGCCGGGCGAGGATCGCCGGATAGAATTGCCGCTGATCGTCGAGCGCGAGGCTGAGGCCCGGACCGATCAGCAGCGCAAAGACGATCGGCGCCCCGGCGATCAGCAGCAACAGGAAGATGAAGATATAAGCGACTGACACTGTCTATTCCCCCGCAATCGGCGCCGGGCGATGCGGCGCGGCGGGGTCGCTCGTCCCGCTGAGGAGTTCGCGAAGCTGGCGGAGGAACACTTCGGCGCCCGCCAGCATCATCGCGCCGAGCGAGACCGGCATGATCATGTAGATATAGCCCGTGGTGACGGGCAGCGTCGCCATCCGGCTCTGCAGGCCCCGCGCGACGAAACCGAGGCTTTCGCGGAGTAGGATGAACAGGATCCAGAGGACAAGCGCGCTGACGGCGAGTTCGACGGCGAAGCGCACGCGCGGCGCCATCGCTTCGAGGAACATGTCGACGCCGACATTCGCCCCGGTCCGGAGCGCTGAGGGCGCGACGAGGAACGCGCTCCACACCATCAGCGATTTCGACAACTCCTCCGTCCAGGATAGGGAACTGTTGAAGACATAGCGGCTGACGACCTGCAGCATGATGACGAGCAGCATGGCGGCGAGCACGCCGCCCGCGGCCGCGCGTCCCCCTTGCGCAATACGCGTGTTGACGGCGGCGAGCGCGCCGATGGCGAAATTCATAGGCCTCCCGTCGGCGCTCTTCTTTGCGGCGCCATGATCAGCATCGAAGGGCGGCGAAGCCCGCCCTACGCCAGCCAGTACTCGGCGCCGGAAGGCGCCGCATCCGTTGTCTCCGATTCCGGGCCGAGCAGAATGCGCGCGCCCGCGCGCGCGAACACGGCGATCTCGTCAAGCGCAAGCGTGAGGCGGTGCGAGCGCCCGCCCTCGAAGCGCGCGGCGTCCGGAAACCGGCGCCAGTCGCCCTCGGGCAGGTAGACCTGCAC
>CAZNXR010000116.1:0-6772 GCA_964576815.1 uncultured Caulobacterales bacterium
CGCGCGCGAAGCGCTTGACGCCCGCGCGCGGGGGCTTGCGCGCGCCGCGACCGCGCGCGGCGAAGCGATCCCCGATTATGAAGGCTGGCGCTTGTCGGCGATGCTCAGCTTGCGCGCCGGCGACGGCCGCGAGGCGGGCCGTTTCGCCGACCGCGCGCTGCTCGCGGCCCCGGGCGGGCGCGAGGCGCCGCTCGCCGCCCTTGCAAAATGGGCCGCCGGCGACGGCGCGCAGGCGCGCGCAATCCTCTCCGCCCATCTTCGCGCCGTGCCCGGCGACTGGGCCGCGCAAGACCTCGCCGCCGCGCTCGCTTTCGCCGACGGCAAGCGCGCGGAAGGCGAGGCGCAACTGGCGGCGCTTGCCGCGCTGCACCCCCGCCTCGCCGCCTTCCGCCGCTTTCAGCGCGCCGCCGCCGATCACGAATTCGATGCGGCGTATTCCGCCGTAGACGAATTTTCCGGGGAAACCCCGCCGAGCGGCGCCGCGGCGGCGCTGGTGGGACCTGGCGCGGCGCTGCCTTTTCTGCCGGAGCCGCTGCGCGCGGACGCAGCGCTCGCCGCGCTTGCAGCCGCTGCGGAGCCGCGCGGCGTGCGCAAAACGGCGGCGGCCCTGCTCGACCTCAGGCGATCGCCGGTCGATCTCGCCGTTGCGGCGGCGGCGTTCGCACGGATCGGCGACGGTGAAGGCGCGGCGACATACGCGCGCGAGGCGGCCGCCGGCGCCGGCGATTTCTTCGCGCCGGCGGCGTTGCGATCGGACCTCGCCGAGGCGGCCGGACGCGGAGCGGAAGCGCTCGCCTTGCTCGACGCGTTCCTCGCCGCCAACCCCGCGCATGTCGATGCTGCGCTCCGCCGCGCCATGCTGCTCGCCAGGATCGCCGCGCCCTCGGCGGCGGCGGACGCTTTCGCCGCGCTTGATCCAGGGCTCGCCTTTTCGACGGATGAAGCCGCGCTCGTTTATGCGCAGGCGGCGATTGCGGCAGGGGAGGAGGATCGCGCAAGAATGCTTGAGGGCGCCGCGAAGGTTCGCGACCCGGCCCGTATCGCCCTCGTCCGCGAGGCGGCGCTCGATGACGCCGGCGCGGCGACCGCCTGGCGCGAAGCGTTGATCGCCGAGCCGTCGGCTGACGGCCTTGCCGAGCGCTACCGCGCGGCGATGGCCCGGCAGGGCAGACAAGCGGACGCCGACGCCTTCCTCGCCGCCGTCGCCCGCCGGTCAGGACCGCGCGCCCCGGACGGCCTCAGGGACGCGGAAGATGCCGATTTGTAAGGAATCCCGCGGTTCTTAACAGCGCTGAATTCGCCCGGCCGCCATGGCAAAGAACTTGCTCTACCGGTAGTCTGTCGGCGATTCGCGGCCCACGGGCCGCCGGGGTCATTCACCAAAGCCCATCGCAAGAGACGAGGATAGACGCATGATCATCCGCCACATCGCCGCCGCGCTCGCTGCGCTTCTCGCCGCCAGCTGCGCATCGCACGACATTCTTAGTTCCAGCGAGCTGACCGCTTCGTCGCAAACGGCCGGCGCTGCACCGGCGCCGTCGCCCGATTATTTGATCGGACCGCTCGACGCGCTTGAAATTTTCGTCTGGCGCGCGCCGGAACTCTCGACGAAGATCACCGTGCGCCCGGACGGACGCATCTCGACGCCGCTTGTCGAAGACATGGTCGCCGCCGGCAAGACGCCGACGCTGCTCGCCAAGGACCTCGAACGCAAGCTCAGCCAATATGTGAAGTCGCCGCAGGTGTCGGTGATCGTCTCGAACTTCACCTCGACCTTCGACCAGCAGGTGCGCGTTCTCGGCCAGGCGCAAAGGCCGGTCGCGCTTCCCTACCAGTCCGGCATGACCGTGCTCGACGTCATGGTGGCGGTCGGCGGCCTCACCGAATTTGCGGCAGGCAACAAGGCGGTGCTCATCCGCGGCAAGGGCGAGGACCGTCAGTCCTATCGCCTTCGCCTCGACAATCTTCTGCGCAAGGGAGACATCACGGCGAACGTGCCGGTGCTTCCGGGCGACGTGATCCTGATACCGGAAAGTTTCTTCTGAGGTTCCTCCCGGACGCTCGCGCGCTTCCCGCGGGCGTCCGGACCTTGGTTGCGTAAGGAAGCATGGGTGTACGGGGATGGTGCTGAAATTCGAGATCGCCGACTTGCCGCCGCAGGTCATCCGCTATGGCGCGGGTCTGTGGCGCCGGCGCTGGACGGTCGCAGCGGTCGCCGCCGCGACGGCGCTGCTCGCCTGGTTCGCGCTCTGGCTGATTCCCGATCAATTCGCGTCGCGCGCGCAGGTCTACGTGCAGACCGAGACGGTGCTCGACCCCGTCATGACCGGCGTCACCGCGCGCCCGAATTACGAACGCCGCGTCGAGGTGATGCGGCTCCAGCTTCTCACCCGTCCGAATGTCGAGGAGATCATTCTCCGGTCGGGTCTCGACCGTGAGATCAGCGCCGCAGACCCGCGTGAGCGCAGCGCCCAGATGGAGCGCCTGATCGACTGGGTCGCGGGGCAGATCACCATCACGAGCCCGCAGGAACTCTACTTCGTCATCGAATACAAGAATTCCGATCCGACGATCGCGCGCAACGTCGCCGAGGCCGCGCTGAACCTCCTCATCGAGCAGGACCTCGGCGCCAGCCTCACCGAGAATGAGGAGGCGCGCAAACGCCTCGACGCCGAGATCGCGGCGTTCGACGGGCGCCTCACCGCCAAGGAGCAGGAGATCGCGGCTTTCCGGCGCATGAACGCCGAAGAGCTGTCGCTGGTCGAAGGGCAAGGACGCGGGCGCGACCTGATGGAGGCCGAGCTTTCGCGCGTCACGGACGAGATTGCGGTCGCCGAACGGCGCGTCGCCACCTCGCGCAGCCTGCTGGCGCAAACGTCCTCGACCTCATCCGGGCAGGAGCTGGACCGGCTGATGGTCGAACTCGCCGCGCTCAGAAGTCAGTACAATGAAGAATATCCGGACATCAAGGCGCTGCAGGCGCGCATCGCGGAGCTGCAGTCGGGCGGCGCGAGCCGGCTTCCGGACAATCCGGAATACAAGCGCCTTAGCGCCGAATTGCGCGCATCGCAGGATATCGCCGCCGGGCTCGCCGACCGCCAGAAGCGGCTGAAAGCGGACCTCGAAGCGCTCGCCTTCACCATCGGACAAGGGCCGCGCGTCATCGCCGAACTGCAGCGCATCGAGCGCGATTACGAACAGACGCGCAAGAATTACGAGGAACTCCTCGAACGGCGCGACCGGCTTTCGATCACCGCCAATCTCGGGGCGGGAAGCCAGGGCGTCGAATACAAGATCTTTGAGCGTCCGGCGGTGTCGCTGGTGCCGACCTCGCCGCCGCGCCTCGTGCTGATCGCGCTCGCAACGCTCGGCGCGCTGGGCGCCGGGCTCGGCGCCGGCTTCCTGCTCACCTGGCTGCAAAAAACTTTCACGCAAGGAACGGAGCTGCAGACGGCCTTCGGCCTGCCGGTGCTCGGCGCGTTGAGCGAAATCGGGTCCGAGACCGTGATGGGCGAGCGCCGGCGCGATACCCAGCGCCTCGCTATGGCGGCGGCGGGGTTCAGCGCGGTCCTCGCCTTCTATGTCTATTGGGAGGTCTTCCGGCTTCCCTCGGTCGCGCCCGATGGCCCGGCGACTGCAAGCATCGCCTCAAACTACGCCGCGCGGCTGCGCTAAGGGATGACGGAGCGTTTCAGAATGGGACTGATCGAACGGGCGATCGGGACGGGCGAGGGACCGGCGGCGCCGGCGCACCCTTTCGCGCGCCTTGACGGCGCGCCCTTCGACATCGACGCCGCGCTCCTGCGCAAGCTCGGCGTTTACGCGCCTGGATCGAGCGGCGGCCCGCAAGCCTATGAGCTGCGCGTGATCAAGCGGCGGCTGCTTCGCCGCATCGGATTTCTGCAAAGGGCCGGACGCGACCCGCGCGCGCTCCGCAATTCAGGCCGGCAGCGCAACCTGGTGCTCGTCACCTCGACGCGTCCCGGCGAGGGAAAGTCGTTCATCGCCGTCAATCTCGCGATGAGCCTCGCGCTGGAAGAGCGCATGCCGGTCTGCCTCGTCGACGCCGACACCGCGCGGCCTCGCCTTAGAAGCTACTTCGGATTCGAGCCGTCGCCCGGTCTCGTCGATCTCATTGGAAAACCTGACAACGATCTATCGAATGTCAGCCGGAAGGCGACGGGCGCTCCGCTTTCGTTTGTCGGCGAAGGCTCGCGCGTCGCCAATGCGACGGAGCTTTTCGCTTCGGCGCAGGCCAAGCGCGCCTTCGCGCGGCTGTCGCTCAGCTTCCCCGAGGGCCTCGTCCTCATCGATACGCCGCCGGTGCTGGCGACGACGGAGACGATCGCGCTCGCCCGCCTCGCCGACGAGGTCGTTTTCGTCGTCGAGGCCGACTCGACGCCGCAGCCGGCGATCGCAAGCGCGCTCGATGAAATCATCGAAGTCAACCCGAATGTCAGCCTGGTTCTAAACCGCTGTCTGGCGCCTGCGGGCGGCTCATATTACAGCGCTTACAAGTATTACGAGAAACGCGCCGATGCGGGCGGCGAGGCCGCGCAGGACGGGCAAGGGGACAAGCCATGACCAACGCCGTAACGAATTTCTTCAAGCCGCTTCCGCGCCGCGCCAAGGCCGTGCTGCTTGCAACCTCGGCCGCCGCGGCCGTGTTGGGCGCGGCAGCGCTCGCGCAGGAACAGGACACCGGTCCGCAGGCGCAGCTGCGTTTCCGCAACGACTATTTCGGCTACGGTCTCTCCGTCGGCCCGCGCGTTACCTATTCTGACAATATCAACCTTTCCTCCGGCGCCAACAAGGACAGTGAGGTCGCCGGGTCGATCGCGACGAACGGCAGCGCGATCTATTCGACGAACCGCCTCACCGCGATCATCGACGGATCGCTCGACGTCTCCTACCTCGTCGATCAGGGCAGGCTTGTCGCCAGCCAGGACGTCGGCGGCGTCGGCACGGTGACGATCGCCGACAACCTTCTTTATTTCGACGTTGCCGGATCGACGTCCCGGCAGCTCGCCGGCGAAAACGCCCGCTTCTCGCGCAACATCAACGCCGGCCGCGCGCAGCGCGTCAACGTCCATAACATCGCGTTCAGCCCCTATCTCAACCGCCGCTTCGACAACGGTTCTGCGGCGGAACTGCGCTACCGCGTCAGCCAGGTCTTCATCGGCGACAACAACAACGCCTTCGGCCAGGCGTTCAACAACGACTCGCGCACGCAAGAGGCGATCGCCACCTATCAGACCGGCGAGCGGTTCGACCGCGTCGAGATCGGTCTTACCGCCTACGGCAACAAGACGCGCGAATTCGGCTCGTCGGCGATCCAGGACTTCGAATTCGAGCAGGCGACCGGCCTTGCGGAACTGCAATTCGCGGTGAGCGAGCGCTTCGCGCTGACCGGCGCCGTCGGCTATGACGAGGTCGGCACCGATGCGCCGCCGCAATTCATTCCCGCCGACCGGCTGTCCGGTTTCTTCTGGCGCGCCGGCTTTCGCGCCCGCCCCGGACGGCGCACCGACGTCCGCCTTGAATACGGCCAGCGCTACGACGACGACTTCATCAACGCCGACGTGCGCTACGACCTGTCGAACCGCCTCAATTTCTCGGCGAGCGCCAGCCGCTCCTTCCGCACGCGCGCGCAGGCGGTCAACACCAATTACGAAGCCCTGCAGCGCCGGACGCTCGATTTTGTCGAGCGGTTGCGCCAGGGCGAATCCGGCGACGCTGAAGGCATCATCAACGCGCTGACGCGGTCGAACCGCCAGGGCTTTTCGGCGCAGAACATCGGCTTCGGCATCGCCAACGAGGCGAACGCTCGTCTGTCGGCGCTTCTGGGCTCCAGTTCGACCGCGAGCCTTTACGGGTTTTACAGCGACACCGATTTCGGCTTCCGCCAGATTACGACTTATGGCGGCGGGGCCGGCGTCCAGCATCAGTTGTCGCGCCGTCTGAGCGCTTTCGGCGATCTCTTTTACCGCTATGTCGATTCAACCGCGGACCTGACGAGCTGTCTCGCCGATCCGCGCCTGTTCGGGTTCGACGTCACGCTGCCGGTGTTCGATCCGGTGGCCGCGTGCGACAGCCTCGTCGCTTTTGAGGGCGTGACCAACACGGTCGGCGGCCGCGTCGGCGCGTCTTACCGGCTCGCGCGCAACGTGTCGGGATTCGGCGAATATTCGCATACGCAGCGCTTCTCGCAGAACCCGCTCCTCGAATTCGGCGAGAATACCGTGACTTTGGGCGTGCAGGTCGATTTCTAGGGCGCGATGTTCGAAGAACGCTTCAGCTTTTCAGGCTCTCCCTTCCGGCTTGCGCCGGACCCGAAGTTCTTTTTCGGGTCGAAGAGCCACAACAAGGCGATGTCCTATCTCCATTACGGGCTTCGCCAGGCTGAGGGCTTCATCGTCATCACGGGCGAGATCGGCGCGGGCAAGACGATGCTGATCGGGCATCTGCTCGACCAGCTCGACCGCTCGAACGTCATCGCCGCGAATCTGCTCACTCCCAATCTCGAAGCGGCGGACCTCTTGTCGCACATTCTTTCGGCCTTCCGCATTGAGGCTGCGGGCGAGGGCAAGGCCGCCGAGATCGAGGCGTTTGAAGACTTCCTCTTCGACCAGCTCAATCACGGGCGGCGGGTCCTTCTCGTCGTCGACGAGGCGCAGAACCTGCCGCTGAAGACGCTTGAAGAACTCCGTGTGCTGTCGAATATGGAATATGACGGCACGCCGCTGTTCCAGGTGTTTCTCGTCGGCCAGCC
>CAZNXR010000117.1:0-6749 GCA_964576815.1 uncultured Caulobacterales bacterium
CCTCCTCGGCGCTGTCGGCGGACCCAAATGGGACAAGGGCGGCCCAAGGCCCGAAGCGGGCCTTCTGGCGCTCCGCAAGGCGCTCGGTGTCTGGGCCAATCTCCGTCCGACGCGCGTTTTGCCGGGCAAGGAAGCCTTGTCGCCGCTTAAGCCCGAGCGTGCGACCGGCGTCGATCTCCTGATCGTCCGTGAGCTGACGGGCGGGCTCTATTTCGGCGAACGCGTCGAGGAGCCGCACTATGCGAGCGACAACTGCGTCTATTCGAGGCAAGAGATCGAGCGCGTCGCACGCGTCGCTTTCGAAGCGGCGCGCGGGCGCCGAAAACGCGTCACAAGCGTCGATAAGGCGAACATCCTCGCGACCGGGCGGTTATGGCGGAAGACTGTGAGCGAGATTCAAGCGCGCGATTATTCCGATGTCGCGCTCGACCATGTGCTGGTCGACGCCATGGCGATGAAGCTGATCCAGCAGCCTGCCGCTTTCGACGTCATCCTTACCGAGAACATGTTCGGCGACATTCTCTCCGACGAGGCCTCGGTGATCGCCGGATCGATCGGCCTTGCTCCCTCTGCTTCGATCGGCGACGGCGCGGCCGGGCTCTATGAGCCGATCCACGGCACGGCGCCCGATATTGCGGGAGAGGACAAGGCGAACCCCGCCGGAGCGATCCTGTCGGGCGCCATGCTCTTCCGCTTCAGCCTGAAACATGAAGCGGCGGCGCAGGCGATCGAGCGCGCGGTCGAGGAAACAATCCGCGCCGGGCGCGGCACGGCCGATATCGGCGGCAAGGACGGCTGTACGGCGTTCGGGACGGCGATCGAGGCGGCGGTGAAGGCGATGTAGGGCGGGCTTCAGACCGCCGGTTTCGCCGCCCTACCCTCGTTAACCATAAATATTTACCCTAATTATTTCTTGACTTTGAATTTCTTCGGCTTTATCGTCTGAAAGTCGCGCCGGGGAACGCCGCCCCGGCGCGTTTTGCGTTTGCTGCTGAAAAGCGGCGCTTTGACAAGTCCGGTTTGTCGCGCGGTTCGACAATGGTTGGCTGCGCGATGCGAAGAAACACCCGCCGATAGTGGGATCGCGCGGGCGCGAACACGCGCGCCCCCCATCCCCCGCTCATTCCCGCGACAGCGGGAATCCAGAGTCACGAGGTGCAGTCCTTTGGGGCCGTGGATTCCCGCTTGCGCGGGAATGAGCGGTCAGGTCGACGGCGCGATGCCGCAAAAATGCGCATTTTCATCCAGCCAAAATACGTAGTTTCGGGCTGGACCCCGCGGAAGCGCTCAGACGTTCAGAGAGAAGACGAACCCAAAAGGCGCCGATTTCAGACGCCTCAAGGCGCCTGACGCGGCTTGATCCGCGGCCCGTGCAGAACCCCCATCCCCCGCTCATTCCCGCGCAAGCCGGAAGCCAGAGTCACGGGGTGCAGTCCTTTGGGGCCGTGGATTCCCGCTTGCGCGGGAATGAGCGGTCAGAGGAACGACGCAATTCCGCAAAAATATGTATTCTTGGGCTGGAGAGCGCGGAAAGGGCCGAAAAACGCCGACGCCGCGCGGCAAATTCTGCGTAGAATCAGAACCCGCCGAACGCCGCCAGAGCAGCCGCGGCGGCGAAGACGAGCGCGGCGTTGATCGCCGAGGCTGTGGTGAAGAGTACGAGTTCGGAAACGGACTTCATGAGCGGCCCCCGGCGTGACGCGTCAAACATTGCCTAAGAGTCATTAAGGAAAACCCTTTCGGGTCCGGACAATTGTCGGCGCTTACGCCCTCTTCCGCCGCCCGCGCCACCAGACGCGCAGGATGGAGAGGACGACGAGGACGAGGATGAGCGCCGGCCAGCTGCGGGCGACGAAGGTGACCGCTTCGGCGAGCGATTGCATGGAGGTTCGCCCGAAGCCCTTGAAGGCCTCGTGGAGCGGTTTCCACATGCTGACCGAGGTTTCGGGGTCGGAACTGTAACTGATCGACAGCGACGACATCGCGACGCGCGCTTTCGCGGCGTCCAGCTGCGCGATCATCGCGTCGATCTCGCCCTGCACTTCGGCGAGCGCGCGCTCGGCGGCGAGAATGTCGCTGAGCGAGCCTTCGCGCGTTTCAAGAAGGCCTTTGATCCGCTCCCGGAGCGTTTTCTTGGCGTCAAGGCGCGCCGACGTGTCGATGATGTATTGCGTCAGGTCTTCGGCGTTGACCGTATTGGCGGTGAGTTCGCCGCCCGCCTTCTCGGCGTCGGACGCGATCCCGCTGCGGAATGTCGCCAGCCATGTCGGCTCGGCGCGGAGATTAAGATAGGCCGAGACCTGATCTTCGCCGTAGGAATTGACGGAAGAGCCCATCACCTGACAGACGGCGGGGCCGGCGTCGAGGCAGGCCTTTTCATGCGCTGCGGCAAGCGGCGCGATCGCCGCTTTCGGCGCTTCGATCGCCATCGAATAGGAATAGGCGAGCATGACGCCGGCGTTCGCGACATCGCCGCCGGGACCGGGCGGCGGCACGGGCTGGGCGGCGTCCGCTTCATAGGCGACGCTCGCGACGCGGCCTGCGGCGGCTTCGGCCTTCGGCGCATAGTCGTAACTTTGATCCGCCTGCTGAGAACAGGCGGCGAGCGCAGCCATTGAGGCCGCGGCGAGCGCGAGACGGCGGAAAGATTCGGTTGTCATGACCTTAGGCCCCCTTCAGCGGCGAACGCCGCGAGGGACGGTTTATCGGAGGCAAGCGCGGCGCGCCAGCGGCGGGATCAGGGCGGAATGACGGCGAAGGGTCAAAAACCCCGGAGCGGCATGTGGGCCCCGCGCTGCAGCCAGTTCCACTCAGGGTAGCCCGCCCCCGCTTCGATTATGTGCAGCGTGTAGGCCATGCGTGGGCGCGCGGAGCGGTTGGCGCGGCTCAGATGCGGGGCGCGCCCTGAAAAGATCACGAGATCGCCTGCGGCGGCGGGGGCCGCGACGCGCTGTTCCTCCGGGTACGGATCATCAACGATGGTCCGCATCTCGGTCCCGCCCGCCGACTTTCTGCGAAACAATCGGCGGAGCGCGCCTTTATGTTCGCCGGGGATGAACTCCATGCAGCCGTTCTCAAGCGTCGCATCATCGAGCGCCAGCCAGAAGCCGACGCAGCTTTCGGGCTCGGTATAAAGAAAGGTGGAATCCTGATGGCACGTCACTTCCCCACCGATGCCGGGCGGCTTCATGATCACCATCGACTGCAAAAGGCGCGGATCGCGAAAGCCGGCCGCCTCCGCCGCCCTCGTTATTTTCGCCGAGCGCGAGAAGGCCGCGAAGACAGGGTCGAGATCATGCAGGGCATGGCCGATCTTGTTGACCGCCTCGCGCTTTTCACGGACGAGGCGACCCTCGGCGTCGAAGGCTTCTTCCTCCAGAAAGAAACTGATTTTGTCGCCGGAGGACAGGAAATACTCATCCGCCGCATGGCTCTGCGTCGTCGTCGAGAAGATCGTGCGGTGCGCGTCGATATCGAACGCGTCGATCAGCGCGAAGGCGCGGGCCTTAAGGGCGGCGCATTCCTCCGCCGTCGCAAAGTCGCGCACGATGACGACGCCGGCGGCGGCGAGCGCGTCGCGGACTGCGGTCGCGTCAAGGCCCGATGCGATGAAGGACGGCAACGACGTCACACCCGTCTCCATGTCGCGCCCTGCGGGCCGTCTTCAATGACGATCCCCTGCGCGGCGAGGTCGTCGCGGATGCGGTCCGACGTCTTGAAGTCTCTCGCCTTGCGTGCGGCGGCGCGCTCGGCGAGCAGCGCTTCGATTTGCGCCGGCGTCAGCGCGCCGTCTTCGGAAGGCGGCGTCCATTTGAACCACGCTTCGGGCTCGACCGCGAAGAACCCCATCAGCGCGCCCGCCGCCTTAAGCCGTGCGGCGGCGCGCTTCTTCGCTTCGCCCTCCGACTGCATGGCGATGTCGCGCAGCTCATGAAGGCCCGCGATCGCTTCGGGCGTGTTCATGTCGTCTTCGAGCGCGAGGATGACGCTTTCAGGCGCCGCCGGGTCGCGGCTTTTTTCGTTTGCGGCTGCGCCGCGGGCCGGCGCCTCGGCGAGGAGGCGATAGAAGCGGTCGAGCTGCTTTTTCGACTGCTCGATGAGGCCGTCCGTCCAGTCGAGCGGCTGGCGGTATTGCGCGGAAAGCAATGCGAACCGCAAGGTTTCTCCATGATGTTTCTTGAGAAGATCGCGCGGTAGCGCCACGTTGCCGAGCGACTTCGACATCTTGTCCGCGCCCATGGTCAGAAAGCCGTTATGGAGCCAGAAGCGCGCGAGCGGCGCGCCGCCATGCGCACAAGCCGACTGCGCAATCTCGTTTTCATGGTGGGGGAATTTGAGGTCCTGCCCGCCGCCGTGAATGTCGATCGTCCGGCCAAGCGTCTTTTCGATCATCGCCGAGCATTCGATATGCCAGCCGGGACGGCCGCGGCCCCAGGGGCTCTCCCAGCCAGGCTCGTCGGCTGCGGAGGGCTTCCACAACACGAAATCCGCCGCATTCTCCTTGTACGGAGCGACCTCGATGCGCGCCCCGGCGATCATGTCGTCGAGGCTGACGCCGGAGAGCCGCCCATAGCCGGCGAAGGCCCCGGTGCGGAAAAGGACGTGCCCCGCCGCCGCATAGGCGAAACCGCCCCGGAGAAGCGTGTCGCAAAGCGCCACCATCTCGCCGATATGGCCGGTCGCCGTCGGTTTCAGCGTCGGAGGGAGCGCGCCGAAGGCGGCGAGCTCCTCGTCATAGACGCCCGCATATTTCGCGGTGATCTCGCCAATCGGGACCCCGGTATCGCGGCTCGCCTTGATGATCTTGTCGTCGATGTCGGTGAAGTTCCGCGCGTAGACGACATGCTCCGCGCCGAAGCGGCGGCGCAGGAGGCGAAACAGGAGGTCGAAGACGATCGCCGCCCGGAAATTGCCGATATGGGCGTGGTTATAGACGGTCGGCCCGCAGACATACATCGTCACCCGCTTGTCGTCGGCGGGGACAAAGACGCGCTTCGCGCGCGTCAAGCTGTCATACAGTTCAAGCGACATGGAGACCCTTGCGGCTTCCGGCTTGCTAACCCAAATATTGGGCTGGCGGAATGCGTGCGCCGCAGATGTTGCGCTTTCGGTCCAGAAATCCTGCGCCGTCTTTCAGTATTCCGGCGCCCCCTCACGGAAATGACATTTGGCGGGGCGCCGATCCGATCTTAGTCTTGGCTCGTAAGACTTCGTGCCCGACACGCGTCTCTCCCCAGGGAACCGCGAACTCGCAATCGCCCTTCGACGATAGGACAGGCCCATGACCGCCATTGCCTATGACACGCTCGCGCGCGCCCATTCGGACGACGAAGGCCGCCTTTCCGACCGGCCGAGCCGGGCGGAAGCCGAAGCCGCCGTCAGGACGCTGATCCGCTGGGCGGGCGACAATCCGGCGCGCGAAGGGCTGATCGATACCCCGAAGCGCGTCGTCAAGGCTTATGAGGAGTGGTTCGGCGGCTATGATGAAGACGCCGAGGCGATCCTCGCGCGCACCTTCGACGAGGTCGAGGGCTATGACGACATCGTGCTTGTGAAAGACATTCGCCTTGAGAGCACGTGCGAACATCACATGGCGCCGATCATCGGCAAGGCGCATATCGCCTACCTTCCCGCGGAGCGCGTCGTCGGGCTTTCCAAGCTCGCGCGCCTTGTCGATGTCTTCGGCAAGCGTCTGCAGGTGCAGGAGAAACTGACCGCCCAGATCGCTTCCGCCTTGCAGGTCTCGCTCAACCCGAAAGGCGTCGCCGTGATGATCGAGGCCGAGCATCACTGCATGTCGACGCGCGGCGTGCATCGCCACGGCGCCGACACTATCACAACGCGCTTCACCGGCGCTTTCCAGTCGGAGCCTCAACTCCAGGACCGGTTCCTGCGGCTGGTCAGGTGAGCGCGCCGGCGATCGCCTCTTCAACGTCGCGCAGGCGGTCCTTACCGAACCACATGTCTTCGCCGACGAAGAACGCCGGGAGCCCGAAAACGCCGCGGGCGACGGCGTTTTCCGTGTTGGCGACAAGCGCGGCTTTGACGTCCGGCTCTTGCGTCGCCGCGACGATGTCTTCGCCCGCAAGGCCTGCGGCGTTGAGGCGGGCGGCGATGACCGCGCCGTCATCCATCTTGAGGCCCTCCTCCCACATCGCGGCAAAGCACGCCGCGACGTAAGGTGCGAAAATGCGCTTGCGCTCCGCCGCGATCGCGCCCCGCATGATGGTCAGCGTGTTGACCGGGAAATGCGGGTTCATCTGAAAGCGGACGAGGCCGCGGCGCGCGATGAAGCGCCGCATCTCCAGCATCTCATAGGCCATCTTCGCGGGGATGTTGGCGTTCGCCTGCATCGGCGACTGGTTGCCGGTCGCCTTGAAAACGCCGCCGAGAAGGCAGGGCGTCAGCGTAAACATCGCCCCGGTGCGCGCTTCGATGTCGGGCAGAACCTTCCACGCGAGATAGGCGTTTGGGCTGCCGAAATCGAACAGGAATTCCGGCGTCACCATTTTTCCTTCCACGGACGAAGGTCGAGCTCATGCGTCCAGGCGCTGCGCGGCTGCTTCCACAGCCAGACATAATTTTCCGCGATCGCTTCCGGGGAGAGAATCGCCTCCTCTGCACGCAAGGCGGCGATGTCCGGGACGAGCCCGGCGATGAACTCGGTGTCGATCGCCCCGTCGACGATCACATGGGCGACGTGAATATTACGGGGCCCTAGCTCGCGCGCCATCGACTGCGCGAGGGCG
>CAZNXR010000118.1:0-6728 GCA_964576815.1 uncultured Caulobacterales bacterium
TATCCTGCGACCACGCAAATCGGATGCGCGCGGTCTCGAGCTTGCGCTCGCCCGCGTACGGGGTGAGCGTCGCTTCAAACCGTTCGCCTTCGCGACCGCCGATAGGATAGATCGACAAGGCGGCGGCGCAGACCGGATTTTCAAAGGTGATCGTCAGCGGATCGCGCCGGTCGGTGCGGTAGTGCGCGGCGTAAGCGCCGGAAGGCGGCGCGATGTAGGAACAGAACGTGTCATACTGGAAATAGCGCTGCCCCTCTTCGCAGACCTGCCGGTTGAGCCCCTTGCTGAATCGCGCGCCGAATTTCTCGGCGTACTGGTTGAGGATCTTGTCGCCATGCCGGCCCGGCGGCGGCTCGAAGGAAATGACGCGGAAACGCGGATCGAGGCGCGCGTCCTCGGCGCCGATGCTGGCGAGCGCGAAGGTGCGCGTCGCCGGGTTGCTATCGCGGTCAGGGTCAGGACCGATGCCGTTCTCATGGTACTGGCCGCCCTGCGCGAGAGCGGCTGACGCCATAAGGCTGCCCACGGCGGCGGCCGCTGCGAGACCCGCGAATTTGGGCGATGCCATAAAGACCCCCGAGACCACGAACCCAGAATTTTAACCATATCCGGAGGGCCGGGCAAATCGCCCAAAAGCCACAGATGGGGGGTGGTTACCCCGGCTGGCGCGAGAATTCGTCCCACATCCGCAACATCGGGGTGGGTTTAACATAGTGGCCGTCCATCCATGGGGCCGTACCCTTCAGCGGGCCGATGCTCTGGAAATTCGAGATGATGACCCCGGGATAGGCTTCGATCAGCCGCCGGTTGACCTGCCGGGTGATCTCCGCCCCGCGCGGCCCCCAGTGAAAATCCGTCCAGAACGCCATGAACTCCGGCGACTGCGCGAGGTCGGCCGGAATGTTCAGGTGGCTGCCGCCTTCATAGGCGCCGATGAAGGTCGAGCCGAGATCGAGCGCGGTCTTCCGATGACGGCCCCAATAGTCGACGATCCACGCGGCGGTCGCCTTGGCGCTCGCCGGGCCGTCGATGATATGCGCCGAGATTTTCCGGCCGAGGCCTTCGGGGTCCTCCTTCGCAGCCGCGATCCACCGGGCCGTCACCTCGCCGGCGGGCGTTTCGCCGAAGAAGAGGGTCGTCAGGTCGTTGAACTTGCCGAAATAATTGGTCGTCGCGACGCCGGTCTTTTTCAGGAGCGCCTTGGGATCGCCGCCGGACTGCTGGACGTAGTACGAAAACCCCTCGAGCGCGTCGCGCGTGCGCGTCGGGTTCGCGGTGTGCGTGCCGAGGACGTAGATGATCCGGGGACGGATTTTCAGCTCTGCGAACGCATTCTCGAACGACATCGCCATCCGCGCCGACAGGATGCCGTAGCCGTACCCGCCGCGCCACTTGTCGTTGAACCCCTTGGCGACGCCGCGCGCATAGGCTGTCGATACGAAGAATCCGGCGGCGTTGTTCCACATCTCGTTGCCGAGCTCGACATAAAGCGGACGATCGAGAGGGTAGCCGGATGCGGCGAGGCGCTTGGCGAACTCGCGCGCAAAAATGTTCCACTCCTCGCTTTCCAGCGTTTTTCTTGCGTGTTGCGCGGTGGTGGCCGTGAAAAGTTCGCCGTTGAGCCGTTCCGGCTTGTCCTTGCGCCTGAGCGAGGGGTCGGCCCAGCTGACCGGCGCGCCGATCTGCGGCGGGACAGTAACCCAGACCTTCGAACCCGATCTGACGCCGAGGTCGAACAGCACTTCATATGGCGCGCTGAAGAAGGGCGGCTCCGGCCATTGACGGGTGCTACCCTGTCCCCACGGGTCGGTCATTTTCGCGATCTGGTCGAAGCGCCGGATCTGGCTGTTGTTCGTAGACTGAATATCCATCGTGCGCAGCACGTCATAACGGCGCGCATAGTCGAGAAAGTCGGGGTTCCAGATTTCGCCGCGCGCGAGACGCTCGGCGTTCTTGCGGCGATAAAGTCTGATGGTGGAGAAATCATCGCCGAACTGGGAAAAGCGCAGCGATCCCGTCTTCAAGTTCTCCGGCGTCGCCGTATAGGCGACGCTGTTCTTGTCGCGCTCCGTCTTCATGCGCCGTTCCCAGCCCTGCATGAAGCCGTAGCCCTCGCCTTTCCAGTCGATCACCCATTCATCCGCGTAGAAGGTCTCAAAGCCTTCGGCGTTGGAGAAAAACTGCGCAATCGCGGCGTTCTTGAACTCGCTCGCCTTGGCGGTCGGCATCCAGGTTTTGGCGTCGAGATAGCCGCCTGTGACGGCTTCCGGCGATTTCATCCGTCCGCCGCTCCGCTCGAACTCCCAGGACGCCCCGCGCAGCTGTGCGACGTTGAGGAAGGGCTCCTCCAGATTATAAGGCGCCGCATAGCCGAGTCCGAGCTGCAGCTGATGGGTGCGCGGCTCTTCCTGCGCGGCGGCGGCGGCGGTCGCGGCGGCGATCACCAGGGCGACTACGGACTTTCGCAACATCAGCGCCTCTTTCGTGGACGGTCGGGCTCAACCGCCCTTGCTGAACGGACCTTAGGCGATACCCCACCGGGTTGGCCAATTTGCGGCCCCTTTTATTTATGCTCATTCTGACTATATAGCGCCCGTCGCGCGGAAGCCGCCTTTGGGCTATCCCCCGCGCGCCGCGGGCTTCCCCCGCGGAGCCTCGCGGAAAGGGGCGCTCATGCTGCTCACCATGCTCAAATCGAAGATCCATCGCGCGCGTCTCACCATGACGGACCTTCACTATGAAGGCTCGATCGGCATCGACGAGGACATTCTCGATGCGGCGAACATCCTGCCGCACGAAAAGGTCGCGATCTGGAACGTGACAAACGGCGCGCGGCTGGAGACCTATGCGCTGCCGGCGGCGCGCGGTTCGCGGGAGTTCATGCTGAACGGCGCGGCGGCGCGCCACGCCGCGGTCGGCGACATCGTCATTATCGCCGCCTTTGCGCAGGTGCCCGCCGAGGAAGCGCGGAACTATAAGCCGACGGTCCTGTTGCTGGGCGAGGGCAACGCCATTGAGCGCCGCCTCTGACCGGTTCGCCTCAAACTTCCCTAGCGTCGCTTGACGCCGCGCCCGCCGCCGGGGCTCAATGTCTGTCGGGGAAGGGCGGGGTGTTGATGAGACGGATGAAAGTCAGCGTCGCCGTCGGGCTGGCGGTGTTCGCGTTCGGGTGCGCGACAACCGGCATCGACGCCCCGCCGCACGGTGCGGCCGAGCGCATCAAGGCCGACATCGCCTGGCTCGCCGACGATGCGCGTGAAGGGCGCGAAGCGGGAACCCCCGGCTATGACGCGGCGGCGGCCTATGTCTCCGCGGAGTTCGAGGCCGCAGGGCTGGCGCCCGGCGCGGATGGAGAATGGCGCCAGAGCGTTCCCCTGCGCAGCTCGACCCGCAATCTTGGCGCCGCGCGTTTCACGCTCGACGGCGCAGGCGGATTCCAGTCGCTGACGCATCTTGAAGACTACATCATCGGCCGGTCGATGGCGGAGACGGCGTTCGAGGCCTCCGGCGCCCTCGTCTATGCAGGCTACGGCGTCTCCGCGCCTTCGGAAAACTATGACGATTATGCGGGCCTCGACGTCGCCGGGAAGATGGTCATCGCCTTCGCGGGCGCGCCGCGCGGTTTTTCGACCGAGGTCAGGTCGTATTTCAGCGATCAGGAAACGAAGTTGGGGATCGCGGCCGCGAGGGGCGCCGTCGGATTCATCAGCATAGAGAGCGTATCTCAATCGTTCCCCTGGCAGGTCGCGGTGAAGTACGCCGATGCGCCCGCGATGACATGGGCGGCGCCCGACGGCCGGACGGGGGCGGGGCCGCGGGCGATCCGCGCGACGGCCTTCATGAACGAATCCGGAGCGAAAAGACTCTTCGCAGGGGAAGCGATGGACTTTTTCGCCTTACGCACGGCGGAGGCCGCCTCCGGGGCGCCGAAGGGCTTTGCGCTCAAGAAGACCGCCCGCCTCGCTGGCGCATCGACCTTTGCAGACGCCTCAAGCGACAACATCATCGGCGTCATCGAAGGCGCGGACCCGGCGCTGAAGGACGAAGTCATCCTCCTCACTGCGCATCTCGATCATGTGGGGGTCGATGACGACGGCAGACCCGGCGAGGATGTCATCAATAACGGCGCGCTCGACAACGCAGCAGGCGTCGCCGTGCTGATCGAGGCGGCAGGCATGTTCAAGCGTGCAGCCAAGACGCCGCGGCGAACGATCGCCTTCGCCGCCGTGACGGCGGAGGAAAAGGGCCTCATCGGCTCCGATTACCTCGCGCGCAATCCG
This sequence comes from uncultured Caulobacterales bacterium, assembly GCA_964576815.1. GTDB lineage: Bacteria > Pseudomonadota > Alphaproteobacteria > Caulobacterales > Parvularculaceae > Amphiplicatus. The sequence goes on from CAZNXR010000118.1 coordinate 4,281, forward strand.
GCCTTCGCGGGCAGGCGCGTCGTCGCCAACGTCAATCTCGACATGCCGGTGCTGCTCTATGAGTTCACCGACGTCGTCGCCTTCGGCGCCGAGCGGTCCTCGATCGGACCCGTCGTCGAAAAAGCGGCGGCGTCGATCGGCGTGAAGCTGTCGCCCGACCCGCTGCCGGAAGAAGGCATCTTCACGCGCTCCGACCACTACAGCTTCGTCAAGCAGGGCGTGCCGTCGGCGTTCCTGATCATCGGCTTTGAGAACGGCGGCGAGAAGATTTTCCGAGAATTCCTGGCGACGCATTATCATGCGCCGACGGACGATCTAAAGCTGCCGATCCTCTACGATCAGGCGGCGCGCTTCACGCAGATCAATTACGCTATCGCCCGCGCGCTCGCCGACGCCGACGCCGCGCCGGAATGGAACGAAGGCGATTTCTTCGGCGAGACGTTTGGACCGCGGTGAGCTCTGAACCTGCGCAAGTTTCGGCAGACGCGCCGGCGCCCCACTCAATTCCGTCACCCTGGGGCCGCGCGAGGCGGGGAACCCGGGGTCCATCGCTTCGCGCGTGCGCAGGCGCGGACCTCCTATCGCCTCAGGCGTCCGGGGCGACGGAAGCTGAGCTGAACGATCTGTATGCGGAACAGGGCCTCCTCCTCCCGGTCGGGGTTGAACAGGGGAGGGAGGGGCGAGACGAAGGCAGGCCCACAAACAAAAAACCGGGCCGTCGGCCCGGTTTTTTCGTCTCGCTTCGGCAAAGGCCGCTCAGCTCTTCGCCACAACCATCGCATATTGCCTGCCGCCCGCTTTTACTGCGAACGCGACTCTGCCGTCGGAGAGCGCATAGAGCGTGTGATCCCGGCCCATGCCGACATTCGGCCCGGCGTGATATTTCGTGCCGCGCTGGCGGACGATGATGTTGCCGGCGATGACTTCCTCGCCGCCGAACTTCTTGACGCCGAGACGCTTCGACTCGGAGTCGCGGCCGTTCCTCGACGAGCCGCCTGCTTTTTTGTGCGCCATGAGAGGGCTCCCTTAATTTCTATTCGTCTTCTGCGCGGGCGCGATCGGTCTTCGCACGCGGGGCTTTGCCGGCGACGAGTTCCTTCGCCTGTTCGACCCATTCGTCGCGCGTTGCGCGGCCCTTGAGGTCGAGCGCCTCGTCCATCTTGGCGACATCGGCATCCGACATCGCCGCGATTTCCTTCAACGAGGTCACGCCGTATTCGGCGAGCTTCTTTTTCAAGACCGGACCGACGCCGCCGATCAGCGATACATCGTCCGTGAACGACGCGGGCTTTTTCGCGGCCGGCTTTTTCGCCGCAGCCTTGACGCCGGAGGGCTTCGCACCGTTTGTCAGAATTTCGGCGATGCGTACGAGCGTCAGGTCCTGGCGGTGGCCCTTCTTGCGGCGCGAATTCTGGCGGCGGCGCTTCTTGAAGATGATGATCTTCGGCCCGCGCGTCTGTTCGACGATTTCGGCGGCGACAGAGGCGCCCGCAACGCGCGGCGCGCCGATCGTCACGTTCGCGCCCTCGCCGAGCATCAGCACGTCTTCGAGCGTGATCATGTCGCCCGCTTCACCGGGCAGGCGTTCGATCTGGAGGGTGTCGCCGGCTGCGACGCGATATTGCTTGCCGCCGGTCTTGACGACTGCGTACATGGTCTCGAGCTCCTGGCGCGGGCTCCGCCTCGCGCGGTTCCTTTTTTGACCCGGTTTCTGTCGCCCGGTTCTGATAAGAGGCGAGGGTGCTAGCCGCTCGCCCCCGCCCCGTCAACCCTGGCGCTTCGCCCCATGAATTATCGCCACGCCTTCCACGCCGGCAACCATTGCGACGTCCTCAAGCACGCGGCGCTTTGCCTCGTTCTTGATCGGCTGAAGGCCAAGGAAAAGCCCTTCTCAGTCCTCGACACCCACGCGGGCCGCGGGCTTTACGACCTTGAGAGCGAGGCCGCCCAGAAGACGGGCGAGCATGCGGGCGGCGTGGCGCGCGTACTCGCCGATCCGGCGCCGCCGGCCTCGATCCGACCCTATCTCGACGCCGTCCGCTGCGCGAACCCTTTTGGCGGCGCGCGCTGGTATCCGGGCTCGCCCGCTATCATCGCCGACTCCCTGCGCGCCGGCGACAGCGCCAAATTCTGCGAACTTCACCCGGAGGAGCGCGCGGCCCTCAATAGGGCGCTCGCCGGCAGGCGCGGCGTCAAAGTCCTCGACCGCGACGGCTATCAGGCCGTCCGGGCCTTCCTGCCGCCGACGGAGCGGCGCGGTCTCGTGCTGATCGACCCGCCGTTCGAGCAGCCGGGTGAATATGACCGCCTCGGCGAGGCTCTTGCGGAAGGACTGCGGCGCTGGGCGACCGGCGTCTTCATGATCTGGCGGCCGGTGAAGGATGAGGCGGGCTGGCGCCGTTTCCTCCGTGCGGCCGACGGCGCCGGCGATACGCTGAGTGTGGCGCT
>CAZNXR010000119.1:0-6726 GCA_964576815.1 uncultured Caulobacterales bacterium
TGCGTATTGCGGCAGAGATGGCGCTGGCCGGCGCGGCAGTTGCGGCAATAGCCGCAGGTGACGTGGCCCTCGACCGAGACGCGGTCGCCGATCCGCATCTTCGAATGTTCGGGATGAACCTCGGAGCCGATCTCGACGATCTCGCCCATGAATTCATGGCCGACCGTCATCGGCACCGGGATCGTCTTCTGCGCCCACGAATCCCAGTTGTAGATATGAACGTCGGTGCCGCAGATCGCGGTTTTCTTCACCTTGATGAGCACGTCGTTCGGCCCGATTTCGGGGCGGGCGACATCTTCCAGCCAGATGCCTTCTTCGGGTTTCGCCTTTACCAGCGCGCGCATGATGACCCTCTCGGTTTCGGCCCGTTTAACGCATGACCGGCCGCCTCGCCAGACGGCGTCAGGCCCCGAGGAGGCGCGCCGCCTTCGGTGCGAAATAAGTGATGACGCCGTCGGCGCCGGCGCGGCGGATGGCGAGGAGGCTTTCGAGGATCGCGCGGTCCGCGTCGATCCAGTTGTTCTGCGCGGCGGCCATAATCATCGCGTATTCGCCCGAGACCTGGAACGCAAAGGTCGGCATGGCGAATGCTTCCTTCACGCGCCAGATGATATCGAGATAGGCGCCGGCGGGCTTCACCATCACGCTGTCGGCGCCCTCGGCGATGTCCATCGCGACCTCGCGCAGCGCTTCGGCGGTGTTCGCGGGGTCCATCTGATAGGTGCGCTTGTCGCCCTTGAGGACGCCCGAAGAGCCGATCGCGTCGCGATAGGGGCCGTAGAAGCAGGACGCGTATTTCGCGGCGTATGACATGATCTGGACATGCTGGAGGCTTTCGGCGTCGAGCCCCTTGCGAACGGCGCCGATACGCCCGTCCATCATGTCGGAGGGCGCGACGATGTCGAACCCGGCCCTGGCTTCGACGACCGCCTGCCGTACGAGCGCCTCGACCGTGCGGTCGTTGACGATCTCGCCGTCTTCCAGGAAGCCGTCATGGCCATGATCCGTATAAGGATCAAGCGCCACGTCCGCCATCAGCCCTATCTCGGGGACCGCGTCCTTGATGGCGCGCGCTGCGCGGCACATCAGATTGTCGGGCGAGAAGGCGAGGGCCGCGTCCGCGCTGCGGTCTTCCTTCGACGTGAAGGGGAACAGCGCCAGCGCCGGGATGCCGAGCGATTTTGCTTCCCGCGCGGCGCCCACAGCCTCATCGACCGAAAGCCGCCAGACGCCCGGCATCGAGGCGACGGGCTCGCGGACGCCCGACCCCTCGCGCAGAACGACCGCCCAGATGAGATCGGCGGGCGAGAGCCGCGTTTCGGCCACGAGCGCGCGCGACCAGGCGCTCGCCCGGAGGCGCCGAAGACGCGTTCCCGGAAAGGTTTGGGTAACAGAGGTCATCGCCGTCTTACCGCCGCCGCTTGCAAAACCGTAATGCCCGGTTACGCCGTCATTTTCAATTTGAGCGCAAATTGATCCGCCGCATTTAACGCGCCTTTTAGGGACTTTGGTCTAGCGTGCATGGAGTTTCCGAGTTCTGGCGAGGCGAATTCATGGCGGCGGTCGAGCGGGCGAACGCGACGGTTGGGGGAATGAAGGCTGAGAAATCGGCCGTCAATGAGGGCTTGCGCCCCGCTTATCTCCAGCTTCTGCACTTGGTGGAGCGGCTTCACCGCCAGCTTCTCGACGTCATCAAGGACGAACTTGAACGGCTCGGCCAGACCGATATCAATTCGGTGCAGGCGCTGCTGCTCTATAATATCGGCTCGGCGGAGCTGACGCCGGGCGAATTGCGTTCGCGCGGGCATTATCTCGGCTCCAACGTCTCCTACAACCTCAAGCAGCTCGTCGATAAGGGCTATATCCGCGACGTCCGTTCAGACGTCGATCGGCGCTCGAAGCGGGTCTCGCTCACCGCCGCGGGCCTCAATGTCCGCGACCGTCTCGCGGAGCTTTTCGACCGCCAGCTCGGTTCGGTCGAACAGGTCGGCGGCGTCGATCAGTCGATGATGGAGCAGACGAACAAGTCGCTCCAGCGCCTGGAGCGCTTCTGGGCCGACCAGGTCCGGTACCGGCTTTAAACTATTCCGTCGTCAGCGACACGGTCGTCGCTTCGCCGAATGTGACGGAGTTCTCGCCTGCCGGCATCTCGCCGCGGCGTTCATGACTGACATTCGAGCGTTTGCAAGTATCGCCGAGCGCGGCCGCCCCGCGGCAGGGCATCAGCGCAACCGGGGAACCCGCGTCGAAGGCGGGCGTGAAGCGGGCAGGCTTTGCGCCGATCGCAGCTGGCGCCGGCGCGGACGCCGCCGCAGCGCGGGTCTCGGATTTCTGGAACAGCGCGCAGCCGCTTGCGGACATCGCAATCGCGGCGATCACCAGCAGTCTCATATCGCCCCCTTGGCGCTTTCAGGCTTGCCGAAACTACGCAAGGGAACTCGCTGAGGGCCCTCTCCCGAGGCGAATGGTTAACGGGCGCCGCGGCGGTGCGCAACGCCCAATCGTCGCTGCGGCTGCGAAGGTGTTTTGCGGGCGGGCGGACGCTGCGGAAAACCGGCGCCCGCTTTTCCGCCCCGCGTTTTCAGGACGCCTTTTTCGACCACACATAACCTCGGCGGAGCGCGTTGGCGACCTTGGCGGTGCGTTTTCCGCCAGTCGGATGATGCGCCCAGAACGCCTTGTCGAAAGACGGGCTCCCGTGCTCGCGGTAGAGGACGCCCATCGCCATCGGGAATTCGGGGTGCTTCATCTCGACGAGGAGATGGGCGAGCGTCCTGTTGTTCTCGTCATGGACGAGAACCTCCGAGGGATCGACGCCGCCGTCGCCGACCGCGACGACTTCCAGTTTGAAGCTCCGCGCATCGAACCTGAGGCCCCGCTTGCCGCCCGCGAACAGCATCGGCTTGCCGTGCTCCAGATGGATCTGGTGGTCGTCGGCGACTTTCTTTTCGGTGAAGTCCGCAAAAACGTCGGCGTTATAGACGATGCAGTTCTGGAAAATCTCGACGAAGGCCGCGCCCTCGAAACCATGCGCGGCTTTGAGCGTTTCAGCGAGCGCCTTCGTCGCGGTGTCGACGCCGCGCGCCACGAACTTCGCCCCGGCGCCGAGCGCGAAGGCGCAAGGGTTCACCGGCGCGTCGATCGAGCCCTTCGGCGAGGAGGGCGAGCGCGTGCCGACGCGGCTCGTCGGCGAATATTGACCCTTCGTCAGGCCGTAGATCTCGTTATTGAAGAGCAGAATCTGCAGATTGACGTTGCGGCGGATGACGTGGAGCAAATGATTGCCGCCGATCGACAAACCGTCGCCGTCGCCGGTCACCATCCACACGTCGAGCGCCGGGTTCGCAAGTTTGAGGCCGGTCGCAAAGGCCGGCGCGCGCCCGTGGATCGTGTGAAAGCCATAGGTCGCCATGTAGTATGGAAACCGCGACGAACAGCCGATACCGGAGACGAACGCGGTTTTGTCAGGCTCGGCTCCGATGTCGGCCATCGTCTTCTGCACGGCTTTCAGGATCGCATAGTCCCCGCAACCCGGGCACCAGCGCACTTCCTGATCGGTCTCGAAGTCTTTCGCGGTGAGGGGGGCGTTCATTCGTAGACGTCCTTACTATCATCGGCGGCTGCGGCTTCGAGGTCGGTGTGGTGATAATCGTCGCCCTTGAAGAGCAGCGGCGAGTTCTTATCGCGAGCGAGCGCATAGGCAAAGCAATCGCCGAAATTAAGCTGAGCCGGGTGGCCGGAACCGCGCCCGAAATCCCGATAGGCTTCCCGCGCGATCTTCGCCTGCTCGGGCGTCACGGCCTCGACCGTCAACCGGTTATCTTCCAGAAAGCGGTCGAATGCCCGGCTCAGCGCCGGATTGCGGCGCGCGTCGATTACGACGGCGGTTTCGACATAGGTGGCGGCGGACAGCAACGGCGCTTCGGCGCGGGCGATCGCTTCGGCGAAGGCTTCCGCTTCCGGCTCGCAGGTCAGAATGGCGACAATCGCCGAAGTATCGACGATCACTTCGGCAAACCGCGGTCATCGTAAAGGAGAGAGTCGTGGTCGGGCAGGCCCTCGGGCCCGATCATATCAGCGATCCGGCGCGCCGAACGGATGAGCCGCTGTTTTCGTTCAGCAACCAGCGCCTCCCGCTTTTCCCGGGCCAGACGGTCCTTGAGCGCAACCGTCACCGCTTCGGTCAGCGTCGATCCCAGCCGTTCCGCCAGCTCAACGGCGAGGGCATGGGTCTTGGGGTTCTTGATGTTGAGGCTCATGGTAGAAGTCTACTATATATATGGTAGAAGTCCAGTACCATCCTCGCTGCGGACCCAGCCGCGGTTATGGATATCATCTTCTGTCAGGGCTCGCGGAACACATGCCCCCTGTGGCCGGTACATCAGAGGATTTCCTAATCGGACTCGAGATCTTTCGCGGTGAGGGGGGCGTTCATCTTACAGGCTCCGACCGGAAGGGAATTCTTGCGTAAACTTTTCGCTGTCACCCGGGACGCCGCAGGCGATCCGGGGTCCATCTTCTAAACGCCCGGCGCGCGCGCTGGCGATGGCGGGAGTTGGACCCCGGGTTCGCGCGAAGACGCGCGCCCCGGGGTGACGTAAGTTTATGGGGTGACGAAAGTTCAATCCGCTGCCTTCGCCACGCCCACATGCTCGCGAATTCCCGCCAGTATCTCTGCGATCTTGAACGGCTGGCCTGAGACTTTCGTCAGCGGCTCGACCGAGATTTCGAAGCGGTCGCGGAGCACCGTCGCAAGCTGACCCATGTTCATTTCGGGAACGAGGATGCGCGCGTAGCCTGAGAGCAGCGCGCCGAGATTTTCCGGGAACGGATTAAGCCATCGCAAATGGATTTGCGCGGCGTCGATGCCTTCTTTCCGCGCCGCCTCGACCGCGCGCCAGATGACGCCGTGGGTCGAGCCCCAGCCGACGACGGCGAGCGGGCCGCTTGTCGGGCCTTGTTCGACTGTCTGATGCGGGATGTATTTCGCAACCGAGGCGACCTTCGCGAATCGTAGCTCCGTCATCGCCTGATGGTTCTGCGCATCGTAGGAAATGTCGCCGGTCTCCAGGTCTTTCTCCAACCCGCCGATGCGGTGCGCGAGGCCCGGCGTGCCGGGCGGCACCCACGGGCGACCATAGGTGTCGTCGTCGCGCTTCCAGATCGCGCGCTTCACCGCGTCCCCGTCGGCGGGCGGCGCCGGCGGCACATTGGAAGCAATCTTTTCGTATTTCGCCATGTCGGGGATCGCCCATGGGCCCGCCGCATTGGCGATGTACCCGTCGGTCAAAATGAAAACCGGGGTCATGTGGCGGAGCGCTGCGCGCGTCGCTTCGATGGCGACTTCAAAGCAGTCTTCGGGGCCGGAGGTCGCGATCACCGGAATGGGCGCGTCGGCGTTGCGGCCGTAGATCGCCTGGTAAAGGTCCGATTGCTCCGTCTTCGTCGGCAGGCCGGTCGAAGGGCCGCCGCGCTGGGAGTTGACGATGATGAGCGGCAGCTCCGTCGCGATCGCAAGGCCGATCGCCTCGGTCTTCAGCGCGATGCCGGGGCCCGACGACGACGTGACGCCGATCGCGCCGCCATAGGAGGCCCCGATCGCGGCGCAACAGGCCGCGATTTCGTCCTCCGCCTGAAATGTAGCGACTCCAAGTTCGCCATAGCGCGCGAGATAATGGAGGAGCGGCGAGGCGGGCGTGATCGGATAGGAAGCGAAGAGGATGGGCCTGTCCGCGAGTTCCCCCGCTGCCGCGAGGCCGAGTGCAAGGGCTTCGGCCCCGGTGATCGAGCGATAATCGCCGGCCTCCATCGGCGCCGGGCCGATGGCGAATTGCGGGATCTCGGCGGAAAGCTCCGCCGTCTCCGCGTAAGCGTGCCCGGCGGCGAGCGCCATCATGTTGCCGGCGAGCACGGCGGGCTCATTGGCGAATTTGCGGTTGATCCAGGCTTCGATGGCGCTGCGCTCGCGCCCGAACATCCAGAGGACGCACCCCAAACCCCAGAAATTCTTGCACTGCTCGGCGTCGCGCTTGGATAGCCCCGACGGCTTCACCGCTTCGAGCGTCTGCATCTTGATCGGAATTTCGATGACGCGGAAATCGGCAAGTTCGCCCGTCGAACGCGGGTCAGCGCTGATATGCGCTTTCTGGAAATTACGCTCGTTGAATTCATCCGTGTTGAGGATGATGAGCGCGCCCTTCGGCAAGAGCGAGAGGTTGACCTTGAGCGCCGCCGGGTTGAACGCGACCAGCACATCGGGCGCATCGCCCGCGGTCGCGATCCGGCGCGAACCGAGATTGATCTGGAACGCCGAGACGCCGAAAGTCGTGCCGACCGGCGCCCGGATCTCCGCCGGGAAGTCCGGAAAGGTCGAGAAGTCGGAGCCGGCGACCGCGGTCGAATCCGCGAACTGGCTGCCGAGAAGCTGGATGCCGTCGCCCGAGTCGCCGGCGAAGCGGACGACGATCGACGTTTCCGGGATGGGTGTAGTCATTCTCTTTCGCGTACGCCCGCTTGCAGCCCCTGAAGGGGCGTCCCCCGACATTCGCAAGCCCCGGCCTCGCCGGGGTTCTCCCTTGCAGATCGGGAGCTTTCTACGGCCAGCGCCGACCGGCGGGCAAGCGAGAGCGGCAACGCGCCTGACCCGGCGCCCGTTCCCGCGCGTATCGCCGCCATGGGAATGCGCAAGAAATCCGACCTTCCCCAAAAGACCTGCGCGGCCTGCGG
>CAZNXR010000120.1:0-6711 GCA_964576815.1 uncultured Caulobacterales bacterium
GGGATCGCCGCCGGTCTTCTCCGTGATGTAGGATTCCGACAGGCCCCGTTCCGGCCAGTCGATCCACTTCACCGCGTCAGCGCCGAGGCGCTGACCGCGTTGAAGGTCCTTGTCGGCGACGAGCACGCGCACGGTCTTCTGCTCGACGGTCTGGACGACTTCGGCGTTCGGCGCCTCGCGTCCCGTCATCATCATGAAGAAAGCGCCGACGCCCGCCAGAAGCGCCACGCCCAGAATCGCCAACCGCGTCACATTCATGCTTGTCCTCGCCCGAATTCAAAGCGCCTGACGCTTCGAAATTGCCGTATCTTTTCTAGAAAGAAGTCCTCAAAACTGTATTAACCGCTCTTGTTAACCGCCGAAGGCCAATTGAAAGAGCGGCGTTTGCGAAAAGCTAAGGAGTCCGCCTGCGGCGATGGCGACGCCGTAAGGAATGTCCTTCGGCCGTTGGTGCAGCCGCATCAGCCACGGCGCCTGCTCGTAGAACGGCATTGCGGGCATGCGGCGGAAAAGGAGAAGCGCGATCGAGAGCGCGGCGCCGGACAGCGCGACGTAAACGAGGAACGACGGCAGCGCGGAAAAGCCGATCCACGGCGCGCTTGCGGCCAGAAGTTTGGCGTCGCCGCCGCCGACGATCCTGAGCGCGAAGAGCGCAAACCCCGCGACCAGCGCGGCGCAGGCGAGAATGGCGCCTTCGACGAGAATGTCGGCGCCGGCGCCGAACCCGAGCCCCGCCGCAAAGTAGGCGCAGAACAGTACGATCGACACCCAGTTCGGAATCTTGAATTCGTAGATGTCGTTAAGCGCCGCGATGATCAGCGCTGCGGGAAAGGCGGACAGAAAAATAAGAGCAACCATGAAACGCCTCACGCCGTCTTGCGGCGGAACCGTAAAGGCGCGCGGCTTAAGAGAGAGTTAGACTTAACCCGCAGAAACAAAAAAAGGAGGCCGAAGCCTCCTTTTTCCGTCAGTTTCTGACTGCGGCGGGCTTTAACCGAGCGCGCTCGCGACTTCCGAGAAGGTCGTGTCGAGGTTGTCGCCGACCGCCGTAACAGCCGTGATGATGGCGACGGCGATGAGCGCGGCGATCAGGCCGTATTCGATGGCCGTCGCGCCGTCTTCGTCATTCAGGAACTTGTTGATAAGCGCTTTCATTCGAGTCGACTCCTGCTTGCTTTACTCTTGCACCGCTGAACGGGAGCATCCCCCCCTCAGACCATGCCCGTTATCGGCCCGATCCGTAAATTTTCTCTGAACAAACGGCAATACGGATAGCTTTATTTGTACACTGATCATCATGGTTAACGCAGTCTTGACGCCGGCAGGCGCCGGCCCGGGGTCTCAGCGCGAGAGCCGGCCGAGCTGCGCCATGTCTTCGATGACGAGGCCCGGGTAATCGCGCCGCGCGACGCCGCTTCTGATCAGGCGCGCCACCGCGTTCGCCGCGTCGGCTTCCGCGACATTGGCGAGGTCGGCGAGGTCGCGGTGCTTGGGCATCTTGTCGATGCGCCAGGCGGCGGAGACGGCGTCGCGCTTCACCAACGCGGCGATCGCCGCGAAAACACGCCGTTCCGGGCCCGATTCCTCCGCGGCGCCGGCGCCGGCGGAGCTGCGTGCGAAATGCAGCAGAAGCGCGCGCGCCAGCATCGGACGTTCGGCGACAAGCATGCGCATCGCATCGGCGTCGATGAAAACGGCGACGCAATCCGCTTCGGCGGTGATCGTCGCTTCGCTGAAGCGGCAGCCCTCCGCAGGGACTGCGGCGAGCGCGAGCGCGAAGAAGGCGCCGGCGTCGATCGATTCAACGACCATGGAGCCGGTGCGCGGATCGGCCGATGCCGATTTCAACGCGCCCGACGCGACGAAAATCAGCTCCGACCCGTCGAACTGGCCGGTCGAAAAGACGGTTTCCCCGGCGCCGAAACGGCGCAGGCTGGCGATGCCGGCGATCGCCTCGACGTCGGAACGGGGCAAGTCCGCGAACAGGGCCGCGCCCGCGACGAGACCCTGCACATCGGCTGAATTCTGGAAAGAGTCTGACAAGACGGCTGCTCGCTTCCGGCGGTCGGAGAACCATGCGATCGCAACCTTTAAGTGCAAGTAAAAGCTAAATTTAAAACTAAAGCGTCTCGATGCGTCCGCAGCGCTTAAGGCTTTCTTGACCGGCGAGCGCTAGAACCCGGCCAAGACGCAATACAGCGGGAAATCTTTATGCGGATGATTGCTATTTTGGTCGCAGCCGGCTTCGCCGCCGCCGGCGCCGCGCATGCGGAGCAGGTCTGGGTGACCATGGACCAGGTCGCGCCTTACGAATTCAAGCAGGACGTCGATCAGATCGTCGTCGGCAATCCGGGCATCGCCGACATCACCGTGCGCGACAAGTCGAAGGTTCTTATCTTCGGGAAGGCCCCGGGCGTCACCAATCTTTTCCTGTTCGACGCAGCCGGCAATGAAGTCGACAACCTCATCGTCCGTGTGCGGTCCGTCAGCGCCGAAATGCTCACCTTCCAGCGCGGCGGCCAGCGCGCGACCTATAACTGCATGACGATCTGTGAGCAGACGATCACGGTCGGCGACAATCAAGAGACGTTCGGCGTCGTCAGTCAGCAGGTGCAACAGAAATTCCAGCAGGCCGTCAACGCCGGCGGCCAGGTCGAATAATCCGGCGATCGCAGAATTTAAGGCCCGGCCGAAAGGCCGGGCCTTATTTTTTCGCCTCTTCGCGAAAACTGTAAACGCGCGGGCGTTCATGCGTGCGGAGGCGCGCCCTGCACCAGGCGTCGATCGAGCGCGCGAGGGATTCGCTTGGGGCCCCGCTCGCCAGGGTGATGGCGGCCACAAGCCGGTCGATCCCGCCTGCGTGACGCGACAGCGACACGGTGCAGGCGGCGACCGCCGGATGCTCCGCGATGCGCGCGGCGATCTCGTCCGGAAAAGCGTTGACGCCGCCGATCTGCACGGCGCCGTCGCGGCGGCCCGCGAGACGGAAGCGCCTTTCGCCTTCCCAGGTCATGAAGTCCATCGGCGCGACAGCCGCCGATTCGCCGGACGGCGCGATCCTGATCAGCCGCTCGCCGCTGCGCCGCCAGAACTCGAAGAGCGCGAAAGGGTCGCTCGGCGTATCGCGCCAGCCGACAAGACCGCTCTCCGTCGAGCCGTAGATTTCCCGTTGCGCGCCGTAGCCCGCTTTTCTGATTTCCGCCGCCAGCTCCGGCGACAATGCTTCGCCGAAAGTGACGGCCATTGCGTTGTCAGGCGCCTTCACGCCTTGCGCCAGCAGATAGCGCCACAGGCTCGGCGTCGCGACCACGGCGTCGCCGAACGTCAGCGACTTCTGCAATTCCTCGGGCGCAAGATTGCGCGCGTCGATCGCCGGCAAGCCGAGGAGATTGGGCGCGAGCACCGAGAGGGAAAAACCGATGAGACTGTGCGGCGAAACCAGCGACACGATGCGCCGGCGCCCATAAAGCAGATTGGCGAGCGCGGCCGCCTCGCCGCAGATCCGGTCCGCGGGATGATCGAAATCGCGGCCGTGCCCGCCGGCGGCCGTGAATCTGAAGGCGACGAGATGCGAAGCGACCTGCGCGCCGATCGCGCGGATCGCATCGCCGAAGGTCGGCGGCGTTTCTCCCTTGAAGAGATCCGGCGCGCCGAAGAAAGCGCCCGCGCGCGCAAGGCACGCCGCCTGTTCTTCCGGCAAAAGTTCGAGCCCGCCTTCGCCGAACGGCGCCGAAGGCGTCCAGCCGGCGCGCGCGATCGCGCCGACCTGACGCGAAAATTCCGTCGACAGCACCTCAAGAAAGAGCGCGACGGTGACGGCGGCGACCTGGGCGTCGGATATTTGAAAGGCCTTCACGACGCAGGCTCCGCGAGCTCGGTTTCCAGCCTCGCTTCGTAGGCTGCGCCGAGGCGCATGGCGAGCCGCGGCGGTGCAGCGTCAAGCGAGGCGAGCGCGCCAGGCAGGGCGCCGATGAGGCTGTTCGTAAATATGAGCGGGCACGCGGCGATGCCGGCGGCCTCGACCGGCTCGATCCTCACCTCAATGCCGAGCGTGCGGGCGATCTCAATAATCTGCGCGCGCGTGACGCCCGGCATCGCGCCCTCGCTTTCCGGCGGCGTGACGATCGCGTCACCCACGACAAGGAAGAGGTTGGCGCTGCTGGCGCAGGCGATCCGGCCATGTTCGTTGAGCATGATCGCTTCGTCGGCGCCCGCGCGCGCCGCCTGCGTCCGCGCGAGCATGTTGGCCGCGTAGGCGCCGACGCATTTGAAGGCGTTCGTCGGCGCCGTCGATAACCGCTGCGCGGAAGCGATGACGGCGCGCAGGCTGTTTTTCGGCGGGGCGATCGGCGCCAGCGACAGGAGGAGCTGCATCTTAGCGTCCGCCGATGCGACAAGGCCGCGCGCGCCCCCGACACGGGTCGCCGTGATCCTGCAGGCCGCGCGCGCCGCTGCGCCGCCCCGCGCAGCGAGTTCTTCAACGACGGTGCGCAACGCATTTTCATCGGCCGAAACGTCAAAGCCGAGCGCCTCGGCGCCGCGCTGGAGCCGTGAAAGGTGCGCGGCGAGAAATGCGGGACGCCCGCGATCGACGAGCACCGTTTCAAAGACGCCGTCGCCGATCAGAAATCCGCGGTCGGCGGCGGAAACGGCGCCGCCGGCGTCGAGAAAATCTCCGTTGCGCCAGACGATCAACAGCCCCTCCGGATCAGGCGAAGAAAATTCGCCAGCAGCGCGCGCCCGTCCGGCGTCAACACGGATTCGGGATGAAATTGCACGCCGTGCCAGGGCGCGGACCGTCGGCGCACACCCATCAATTCGCCAGCCGGCGACCAGGCGCAACCCTCAAGCTCGGGCGAAGACCCAAGAACGCCGATCAGCGAGTGATAACGTCCGGCCGGCATCGGATCGGGAAGGCCCGCGAATACGCCGGCCCCGTCGTGACGAATAAAGCTCGCCTCGCCGTGCAGCGGCTCGCGGGCGCGCCGCACCGTTCCGCCATACGCCTCGACGAGGCATTGATGCCCGAGGCAAACGCCGAGAAGCGGCGTGCGGTCGGGGAGCGTTTCGAGGAGCGCCATCGACGCCCCTGCCTCGCGCGGCGTGTTCGGGCCCGGTGAGATAATGACCGCCGCCGGCGACAGCGACAGCATTTGCGCCGCCGTCATCGCATCGTTGCGAACGACCCGCGCCGCATGGCCGGCCTCGCGCACATAGCGGGCGAGATTGTGGACGAAGGAATCGTAATTATCGACGATCAGGATCATGCGAGGGAGGCCCGATCGACGCCCGCAAGCGTCAGGAACCACGCCGCCTTATCGAGCGTCTCCTGATATTCCGCATCGGGATCGGACCGCAGCGTCACGCCGCCGCCGACGGGAAGTTCAAGCCGGCGCCCCTCGACGATCGCGGTGCGGATCGCCACGGAAAAATCGGCGCCCCCGCGATCGTCGATATAGCCGATCGCGCCGCAATAAGGTCCGCGCGCGACGCCTTCGATCGCGGCGATCGTGCGCATCGCTTCGATCTTCGGCGCGCCGGTGATCGAACCGCAAGGGAAAAGGGCGCCGAGCGCCGCCGGCGCGCTGACTTCCTCGCGCAGGCGTCCGCTGATCTTCGACACAAGGTGATGAACCGTCGCAAGGCTCATGCGCTCGCATATCGCTTCCTCGCGGATCGAGCCGTCCGCGCAAATGCGCGAAAGGTCGTTGCGCGTGAGGTCCGCGATCATGGTGTTCTCCGCCCGGTCCTTGGCGCTGTTTTCAAGCGCGCGGGCGAGCGCATCGTCTTCCTCGGGCGCAACGCTGCGCGGCCGCGTTCCCTTGATCGGTTCGGCGCGGATCACGCGTCCTTGCGCATCCGGCGTTATCGAGAAGAACCGTTCGGGCGACAGCGAGACGATCTGCGACGCGCCGAGATTGAGAAACGCGGCGTGCGCGGCCGCCGACCCGGCGAGCGCCTGCGAAAACAGAGAATAGCCGTCGATCGCCTCGTCCGACCGGAACATCAGACGGTGGGAGATGTTCGCCTGATAGATTGCGCCGTCGCGGATGCGATCGATGACCGCGCAGACCGCGGCGCGAAAGCGCGAGGGCGGGAAGTTCGATCCTGCAAAGTGAAGCGGCGCGGCTTTCGCCTCCAACCGCTCCGTACCAAGACTTTCTTCGAACGCCTGCGCGACGCTGCGGCTCGGCGCGGCGACGAAAGCGCGCCGCGCTTGGCGGTCGAAGGCGGCGAGCGCGTCATAGGCGGCGAAGTGAAAGTCCGGGGATGCGCCCTTGGACGCGGGCCCGCCCCCGCGCGGCTCCAACAGGGCGCCGCATTCATAGCCTGCAAAACCGACGAGCCCGGACAGGAGCGGCGGCGACAGACCGTCAGCGCCGCGGCGGCGCTGCTCGTAAAGGAATTGCAGCGCCTCAAAGGGCGAATGGGGCACGCCCGCGCCGTCGACGGTCGTTTCGCCGTGCCGCGCTTCAACGATCGACGACGGCCGCGCGCAAAGAAACGACCAGCGCCCGCCCGCCGCCTTCGCGCCGGCGGCGAGCAGCACGGCGCCGGCCTGTACGGACAAGGGGGCGAAGGCGGCGATCGGATCGCGCCACGCGATCTCCCTGACAATCATCTTCCGCTCGCCCGCCGTCCTTTTGTTTCGCCGCGCAAATCAGCTTAGCGGAACGCGGGGCCCATGACACGAGGCGAAAGTGGCGAGCG
>CAZNXR010000121.1:0-6705 GCA_964576815.1 uncultured Caulobacterales bacterium
CCTGTTCCTCGGACCCACCGGCGTCGGCAAGACCGAGCTCACGAAAGCTCTCGCCGAATTCCTGTTCGACGACGACACGGCGATCGCGCGCATCGACATGTCGGAATTCATGGAAAAGCATTCGATCGCCCGCCTGATCGGCGCGCCGCCGGGCTATGTCGGCTATGAAGAAGGCGGCGCCCTTACCGAAATCGTGCGCCGACGTCCCTATCAGGTCGTGCTGTTCGACGAGATCGAAAAGGCCCATCCCGACGTCTTCAACGTGCTCTTGCAGGTTCTCGATGACGGCCGCCTAACAGACGGGCAGGGGCGTACGGTCGATTTCAAGAACACGATGATCATTCTGACGTCTAACCTCGGCGCCGAGCATCTCGCCAATCAGCCCGAGGGGCAGGATTCCGACGCCGTGCGCCTGCAAGTCATGGAGGCCGTGCGCGCGCGCTTCCGGCCGGAGTTTCTCAACCGCCTCGACGAGATCATCCTGTTCCATCGCCTGACGCGTGCGAACATGAACGAGATCGTCGATATTCAGGTGTCGAGGCTGATGAAGCTTCTCGCCGACCGGAAGATCGAGATCGATCTCGACGAGAAGGCGCGCCGATGGCTCGCCGACGCCGGTTACGATCCGATTTACGGCGCGCGTCCTTTAAAGCGTGTCATCCAGAAGGAACTGCAAGATCCGCTTGCGGACCTCATCCTTGCAGGGCGCTTGCGCGACGGCGAGACGATTGAAGTGTCGGCGGGACCGCAGGGCCTCACCGTAAACGGCGAGGCTGCAAGCGCGCGCGGCAGGCGCTATGGTTCCGGCTCGGACGACGCGCCGCCCGTCGGCGCGCTGCTCAACTAGGAGGCGGCCATGCCCGACCCCGCAATCAGCGGAAGCGACCGCGAGAACGCATTGAAGGCGCTCATCCGGGACACTATCGCAAAGGCCGGCAAGTTGCCGCCCGAAGCGATACCCCACCGGGTAAAGACGCGCCTCAAGAACCAGGCTTTCGGCGACATCGATATCGACCAGCTGATCGCCGAGGCGCTCGCCGAGCAAAAGCGCTAGGTTCACCAGCCGCGCTGCGCAGTCGGCCCGCCATTGTGCACCTGCGAAATCCATGGCACGCTTTGCACCTGACCAGTTGAAAGGCGGCGATGGCGGGGGCGGGGCCGGCTTATGACGAGATGTGGGGCGCAGGCGGAGACGCCGCGGGCACCGCGCCGACCCCTCCTTATCGCGACTATTGCGCCTGGTATGACAGCGTCGATCCCGCCTTTCTGAAGGCCAAGGCGGCGGACTGCGAGCGGATTTTCCGGCGCACGGGCATTACCTTCAATGTCTACGGTCAGGAAGACGCCGCCGAAAGGCTTATCCCTTTCGACGTCGTGCCGCGCATCATCTCGGCGTCAGAATGGCGCCGCCTTGCGCGCGGCATCGAGCAGCGCGTGCGTGCGATCAACGCTTTTCTCTTCGACATCTATCACCGCCAGGAAATATTGCGGGCGGGGCGCGTGCCGGCGCACCTCATCGCATCGAACAAGGCGTTCCTGCCGGAAATGATCGGCGTCGATCCGCCGGGCGGGGTCTACACCCATATTGTCGGCGTCGATATCGTCCGCACCGGGCCCGAAGAATTCTACGTTCTTGAAGACAACGCCCGCACGCCCTCGGGCGTTTCATACATGCTCGAAAACCGCGAGACGATGCTCCAGATGTTTCCGGAGCTCTTCGCGCGCGTGCGCGTGCGCGAGGTTAGCGATTATCCGCGTCTCCTGCGCCGTTCGCTCGCCGCCTCGGCGCCGCGCGCGGCGGCCGGCGCGCCCGTGGTCGCGGTGTTGACGCCCGGCATTTATAATTCCGCTTATTTCGAACACGCTTTTCTCGCCGACCAGATGGGCGCCGAGCTTGTCGAGGGCGGCGACCTGCGCGTCGTCGACGGCTGCATCGCCATGCGGACGACGCGCGGCTATCGGCCGATCGACGTGCTCTATCGGCGGGTCGATGACGACTTCCTTGATCCATTGGCGTTCCGCCCGGACTCAACGCTCGGCGTTCCCGGGGTCATGGACATCTATCGCGCCGGCGGGGTGACGATCGCCAATGCGCCGGGCGCGGGCATCGCCGATGACAAGGCGATCTATTCCTACATGCCGGAGATCATTGAATTCTACACCGGCGAAAAAGCGTTGCTCAACAACGTCCCGACCTGGCGCTGCGCCGAAAGCGACGCGCTGGCCTACGTCCTTGAGCATCTCGCCGAACTAGTCGTGAAGGAGGTGCACGGTTCCGGCGGATACGGCATGCTTGTCGGACCTGCCGCGAGCGCGAAAGAGATTGAGGCCTTCGCAGCGAAACTTCGTGAAAACCCTGACAATTACATCGCCCAGCCGACGCTTGCGCTGTCGACGACGCCGATCCTGACCGAAAAGGGTCTCGCGCCGCGCCACATCGATTTCCGCCCCTATGTGCTTGTCGCGCCTGACCGCATCGAAATCACGCCGGGCGGGCTGACGCGCGTTGCGCTGCGCGAAGGGTCGCTCGTCGTCAATTCGAGCCAGGGCGGCGGCACGAAGGACACCTGGGTGCTGGAGGATTAACGATGCTTGGGCGCACCGCCGGCGGCCTCTTCTGGATGTTCCGCTATCTCGAACGGGCGGAGAACTGCGCGCGCCTGATTGACGCCGGGTTTCGCATCGCGCTGACGCGCGGCGGGCCGGGCGCGGGAGAATGGGTGTCGATCGCCGCGACCGCCGGCGTCAGCGCCGCCTACTGCGCCGCGCACGAAGCATTTGACGGTCCGCGCGTCATCGACTTTCTCTTGCGCGACCGGCGTAATACTTCGAGCGCGCTCTCATCAATTGAAGCGGCGCGCACGAACGCCCGCGCAGTGCGTACGGCCCTCACCCGAGAAGTCTGGGAGGCGACGAACGAAGCCTGGCTGATCTTGCGCGACGCGCTCGCCGAGCCGGTTGGGGAACGCAACCTTCCTGAAGCCCTCGCCCTCATCCGGCGCGAAATCGCGCAGGTGCGCGGAGCGTTCCAGGGGACGATGCTGCGCAACGACATTTTCAATTTCTGTCATGTCGGCGCCTATCTCGAACGCGCGGACAACACCGCGCGCATTCTCGATGTGAAGTACTACGTCCTGCTGCCGTCGCCGGCGCTGATCGGTTCATCGGCGGATAACGTGCAATGGGATATGATCTTGCGCGCCGTTTCGGCGCAACGCTCCTTCCGCTGGCTCAACAGCGAGGTTTCCGCCTACGGCATCGCTCAATTTCTCATCCTTGACCGCCGCATGCCGCGCTCGCTCGCCTTTTGCTATGCCGGCATTGTCGACAATCTGAAAAATCTCGGCGTCGAGTACGGTTTCGAGCCGCCGTCCACGGCGCAGGCGCTGATCGCGCAGCGCCGCCTCAATGAACGCACGATGGACGAGATCTTCGCCGCCGGCCTTCACGAGTTCATCGGCGGCTTCATCGGCGCCAATACCGACCTCGCGGCGGCGATCGAAGCCGATTACCGATTTTACGGATAGTCCATGCGTCTGACGATCAATCATCTTACGGAGTATCGGCTGGACCGCGCGGGGCACTTCGTATTGCAGGAAGTCAGGCTTACGCCGGCGGCGAGCGCCGGCCAGCGCATCGAAGGCTGGCGGGTATCGCTCGAAAGCGGCTCGGTTGAGGCCTCCTTCGACGATCATCACGGCAACCGGACGATGCTGTTCAGCCGCGACGGCGGAGACGGAGTGCTTCGCCTGCGCGCCGAGGGCGTAGTCGAAACCGCCGATCGCTCAGGAGTCTGCGGCCCGCATCGCGGCTTTGCGCCCCTTTGGCTGTTCCTGCGCGAAACGCCGATGACGGCGATCGGTGAGCGCGTGAGGGCGCTTGCGGCTCGCCATGCTTCTGGCGACGGGCTCTCGCGGCTTCACGCGTTGAACGACGCCGTCGCGGATGCGGTCCGCTACGACAGGAGCGCTGACCTGCTGATGTCGGCGGAGGCCGCGCTCGAGGCGGGCAGGGGCGTCTGCCAGGATCAGGCCCATGTCTTCATCGCGGCCGCCCGCGCGCTGAAAATCCCGGCGCGCTATGTCAGCGCTTACCTCTTCACCGAGGGTGAGGCGTCGGCGGAGGCGAGCCACGCCTTCGCCGAAGCTCATGTCGACGGCCTCGGCTGGGTCGGTTTCGATCCGGCGAACAGGCAGTCGCCGGACGCGCGCTATGTGCGAATCGCCGCGGGACTCGATTACCATGAGGCTGCGCCGGTAAAGGGCCTTCGGATCGGCGCCGGCGGCGGCGAGCAACTCGCCGTTAACGTGCAGGTTCAACAGTAGGGTTTGAGCGTTTCAGGCGTTAGTCCATGACCTATTGCGTCGGCATGCTTCTTGATCGCGGTCTCGTGTTCATGTCGGACACGCGGACGAATTCGGGCGTCGATAATATCTCGACCTACCGCAAGATGTTCACCTGGAAGCGCCCGGGTGAGCGTGTGCTGACGCTGCTGACCGTCGGCAATCTTGCGACGACGCAGGCTGTCGTCAGCCACCTCGATGAACGCACGAAGGCGCCGGGCGATCGCAAGCCTTCGATGCTGGACGTACCGACCATGTTTCAGGCGGCGCGAATCGTCGGTGATTTGTCGCGCGAAGCGATGAGAGCGACGCTCGACGAAGGCCAAACCGCAGAGTCGCAATTCTCAGCGACGTTTATTCTCGGCGGTCAGATCAAAGGCATGCCGCCCCGGCTCTTCATGATTTATCCCGAAGGAAACTTCATCGAGGCGACGGCGGAAACTCCGTTCTTCCAAGCCGGCGAGATGAAATACGGCAAGCCCATTCTCGTTCGCGCCTTCGACGCCGCGATGAGTTTTGAGGACGCGGTGAAGCTGCTCCTCGTTTCCTTCGATTCAACGATCAAGGCCAATCTCTCCGTCGGCGCGCCGCTCGATCTCCAGATCGTCGCACGCGATACCTTCGACGTGACGCACCAGCGGCGCATCCCCGCGGACGATCCCTATTTCGTGAGCATTTCAACCGGATGGGGCGACGCGCTCAAGAAGGCGTTCGCCGCGCTTCCTGACTTCAGGCTGGATTAACTCGTCGCTTCCTCGCGCCGCGTTTCGTTCCAGAAGGAAACGCAAGGGATCTTCGACCTGTCGCAGCGGTCGGCGTATTTGCGCGCAATCTCGCGCACCTCCTCCAACAGCCCTTCTTCAAGCGTGATGGGTTCGAGGCCGAGGCTCAAAAGTCTGCGATTTTCAACGTGGAGATCGTTCTCGGCGGCCTCGTTGCGCGGGTTGGGGACGTTGGCGATCTTTGCGCCGGTCTTTTCGGCGATCATGCCCGCGAGGTCGCGGACGCGATGCGTTTCCGTCATCTGGTTGAGGATGCGAACGCGCTCGCCCTTTTGCGGCGGATTCTCGACGGCGAGCTGGATGCAGCGCACCGTGTCCTGAATGTGGATGAAAGCGCGCGTCTGGCCGCCCGTTCCGTGCACGGTCAGCGGATAGCCGACGGCGGCCTGCATCAGGAAGCGGTTGAGCACGGTGCCGTAGTCTCCATCATAGTCGAACCGGTTGATGAGCCGTTCGTCGATACGGGTCTCGCGCGTCTGCGTGCCCCAAACTATCCCCTGATGAAGGTCCGTGATCTTCAGCCGGTCGTTCTTGTTGTAGAAGGCGAAGAGCAGCTGATCCTGCGTCTTCGTCATGTGATAGATGGAACCCGGATTGGCCGGATAGAGGATTTCCTGCGTGATCTCGCGACCGTCTTCCGTTTCGATCTTTACGGGAAGATAGCCCTCGGGGATTTTCATGCCCGCGGTGCCGTAACCATAAACGCCCATCGTGCCGAGATGGACAAGATGCGCATCGACGCCCGACTCGACGATGGCGGCGAGAATGTTGTTTGTGGCGTTGATGTTATTATCGACCGTATAGCGTTTGTGAAACGACGACTTCATCGAATAGGGCGCAGCCCGCTGTTCGGCGAAGTGGACGATCGCATCCGGCCGTTCCCGTTCGAGAAGGCGTAACAGTCGCGCATAGTTCTTCGCGACATTGATCATTTCGAAGCGGATGTCGCGGCCGGAGACTTCTTTCCACGCCTTGAGGCGAACGGAAATCGGCCGGATCGGAGTCAGGCTTTCGACTTCCAGTTCGACGTCGATCTTTCGGCGCGACAGATCATCGACGATGATGACGTCATGCTTCAGCGCGGAAAGGTGCAAAGCGGTCGGCCAGCCGCAGAACCCATCGCCGCCGATGACGAGAATTTTCATGCAGCCAAGCCCGTAACGACCGCCTGGAGGCGGCCAAGAGCCCATTTTGCGCAAGGGCGGGTTGAAGGCAAGGGCGCGCCGACCGGGCGCACCCGCTCAACCGCGCGCGACTTTCAAGAGATATTGCCCATATTGGTTCTTGGCGAGCGGTTCGGCGATGCGGCGGAGCTGATCCCGGTCGATGAAACCAAGGCGGAATGCGATCTCCTCCGGGCAGGCGACTTTCAGGCCCTGCCGCGTCTCGATCGTGTGAACGAACTGCGACGCTTCAAGGAGAGAGTCGTGCGTGCCGGTGTCGAGCCAGGCGTAGCCGCGTCCGAGCATTTGGGCTTTCAGCTTGCCGTCCTGCAGATACATGTCGTTGAGCGTCGTTATCTCCAGCTCGCCGCGCGCGGAAGGCTTCACGCGCTTGGCCCGCTCGACGACGGTTTCATC
>CAZNXR010000122.1:0-6671 GCA_964576815.1 uncultured Caulobacterales bacterium
CCCCACCCAAAACCGCTGCGCGGTTTTGGCCTCCCCGCAAGGGGGAGGCGAAGGGCGGGCGGGCGCGTTGCGCGTCGTAACGGAATGACCGATTCCCTCAACATCCGCCCCGCCGCCCGCGCCGACACGTCGCTCATTGTCGCGCTGATACGAGAACTCGCCGTCTATGAACGCGCGCCGGAGGCGGCGAAGGCGAGCGCCGGGGATATCGATGCGGCGCTGTTCGGCGCGCATCCGAAGGTCCACGCGCTGATCGCCGACTGGAACGGCGAGGCTGTCGGCTTCGCGGTTTATTTCTTCAATTTTTCGACATGGACCGGCAGGCACGGGCTCTATCTTGAAGACCTCTTCGTGCGCGAAAGCGTTCGCGGCAGAGGGGTCGGCAAGGCGCTTCTCGTGAAGCTCGCTGCGATTGCGCTTGAGAATGATTGCGCACGCTTTGAATGGTCCGTGCTCGACTGGAACGAACCGGCGATCGGATTTTACAAATCCCTCGGCGCAAAGCCGATGGAAGAATGGACGGTCTACCGGGTCGAGGGGGCCGCGCTTCACACGCTCGCGGCGGGCCGCTGATGCGCATCGCGCTTGTCGTCGCGGTCGCGCGCAACGGCGTCATCGGCCGAGATGGCGGCCTCGCGTGGAAAATTTCCGACGATCTGAAACGCTTTCGGGAGATCACGCTCGGCAAGCCGGTCATCATGGGGCGCAAGACCTATGACAGCATCGGCCGGCCGCTGCCCGAACGAGTCAACATTGTCGTTTCGCGGAGCCGCGCGCCCATCGGCGGGGTGACCATCGCTGGCAGCGTCGAGGAGGCGCTGCGGCTCGGCGCCGAGGCGGCCGCTCATCTCGATACGGAGGAAATCTGCGTCATCGGCGGGGCGGAAATCTACGCCGCGACCCTGCCGCTCGCGAGCCGCATCTACCTTACCGAGGTTGAGGCGGAAGTCGCGGGCGACGTGCGGTTTCCCGCCTTCGACCAGGGCGCATGGTCGCGCCGTCAGACCGGCCGCGCCGAGCGGTCGTCGCGCAATGAGCACAGCGCCGCTTTTTTCGTGTTCGACCGGCTATAGGCCCGGCAAATACGCTCGCCCGGCGGCGTCGGCCTCGATAAAAATGCGCCCGGCGCGGCAAGGCGGCGTTAACGCCTGATTGACCATCATGTGGACGGTCTTCCGCGGGCGGGCGAAAAGGACTATCGCGCGCCCCGTCGAACCATGGAGGGGGACCATGTTGAAGGTTGCTTTGGTTGCAGGCGTATTGACCGTCGGGATGCTCACGCTCCCGGGCGCGGCGCTCGCGCAAGGCGAAACCTGCCGGCGCGGCGATGATGTGCGCGTCATTGAGATCCTGTCCCCGGGAACCGTCGGCAAGGCCTGCGACGTGCGCGTAACGCGCGGCGGCGGGGCGCAGGTCAACACGCCCTATCACGCGAACGCCGACCGCAATTTCTGCCGCGCCATGGCGGCCGAACTCGCCTCGCAGCTGACGTTCGACGGATTCGAATGCTCGACCGCCGCCCCGGGCGCCGTCGAAGCCGCGCTCGCCGGCGGCGAAGAGGCGCCGGCGACTGCGAAAGACGAGACGGCCCTCGCCGGGCTTTCGCTCGATCAGCAGGCGGATCAATTGGGCCTTGCCGGCGCTGCGCCTGCGGAGCCGGCGTCGCCTGAAGCCACCCCCGCGCCCGCGTCCGCTGAACCGGCGCAACCGGCGCTAGCGATGGCGCCGATCGCCGACGCGCCGCCCGTGACCCAGCCTGAACCGAAGCGAGAACCGAAACCTGCGCCCGCCGCGCAATCCATCCCCTCGCTCGAAGGCATTATCGCCCCGGACGAACCCGCCGCGGCGCCGGTCGTCCTGACGCAGGGCGCGTCGCCTGCGGCCCAGCGCGCGCCGCGTCCGAACAAGAACGGCGCCGGCCGGCTTGTCGGCGCGCAGCCCTCGCTTGAAGACATCATCGACGTGTCCGTCGCCGCGAACGAAGCTGCGGCTCCTGTGCCCGCCAGCGCCAACATCAGCACCGGCGCCCGGCTGGGGCGCTCGACGGAAGACATCATTCGCGGCGTCCTCGCCGCCAACGCGGCCGCCTGGAACGAAGGCAACCTTACCGCTTTCCTGGGCGGTTACGATGAGAGCGACGCAGTTCGCCTCGTCAACGGCGCCGTCATCGTCAACGGCATCGGCGGCGTGCGCAAACACTATCAGGCGCTCGTTGCGGGTGCGGGCGCGATGGGCCGGCTCACCTTCAGCGCGCTCGATGTGACCATGACGGCGCCGGAAGTCGCGACGGTCAATGGACGCTTTGCGCATGAAAGCGGCGCGGCGAAGACGACGGGCGCGATGACGATGGTGATGAAGCAGGTCGAAGGCCGCTGGCGCATCGTACAGGATACGCGCCTGAAGGACCCCGACGTCCCGACGCTTGCGCCGGTCAACTGACGCATTCAACTGATCGCGTCGCGAATTTTCTTCGCAAGATCGTCGAACGCCTGCGCCGCAGCTGAATTCGGCGCGCGCGCCGCGATCGGCTCGCCTTCATCGGAGGCGACGCGGAGATCGGGATAAAGCGGCAGTGCGCCGAGGAAGGGAACGCCGAGATCCCGAGCGGCCTTCTCGGCGCCGCCTTTTCCGAACAGGTGGTTTCTCCCTCCGGCGCCGTCGTCGAGCCAGGCCATGTTCTCGATGACGCCGATGATCGGCACACGAACGCTACGGAACAGCTCGACCCCGCGCCGGACGTCGGCGAGCGCCATTTCCTGCGGCGTCGAGACGATGACGGCGCCGGTGAGGCGCTTTGACTGCGCGAGCGTCAGATGCGCGTCGCCGGTGCCCGGCGGCGTGTCGATGACAAGAACGTCGAGCGTCCCCCAGTCGACGTCGCCGATCAGCTGGCGCACTGCGCCCATCACCATGGGGCCCCGCCAGGCGAGCGCCTTGTCAGCATCGACAAGGAGGCCGATCGACATCGCCGCGACGCCGAACTTCTCGATCGGGACGATTTTTCCGTCGCGCATCGCCGGCCTGGCCGTCAGCGCGAACAGCGTCGGCAGCGACGGCCCGTGAATGTCGGCGTCGAGAAGGCCGGTCTTCAGCCCCGCCCGTGCGAAGGCGACGGCGAGATTGGCCGCGAGCGTCGATTTGCCGACGCCGCCCTTGCCGCTTGCGACCGCAATGACGTTGCGAACGCCGGCGAGCGTCTCGGCCGCCGCTTCGATGCGCGACTGTTTGGCGAGCCTCAGCGGATTGTCATGCGACGGGGGCGGGGCCTCACGCGGCTTTTCCCGGTGCGCGGTGGCGACGGCGCTGACACGCGCAACGCCAAGCGCTGAAGCCGCGGCGGCGCGCGCGGTCTCTAGAAGGTCGGCGCCGCCTCCGGATCGGTCGGTGTTGAGGGTGAACCGGACCGCCCCATCCGCGCCGGCGGAAAGGCTTTCGATCGCGCCCGATGTGATAAGGTCGCCGCCTTTGGGCGCGGGCACGGCCTTGAGGGCCGCCCGGACTCTCATGAGAAGGGTGGCGTCGTTCATTCCGCCTGCATGCTAAAAATCGAAGTGTCGCATTGCACCCGTTGAAATCGTTGACATATATACGGCGCTCTTTCTTGGCGAGTCTCGGGGGCGCTTTTCGCGTTCCCGACGCGCTTTTCACCTCAAACTCTCAGCCTACTGGCGGGAAGGACCTAGATGCCCTGGCAGGACAATTCGGGAAAAGGGGGCCAAGGCCCTGGGCGCGGACCGACGCGCGGGCCCTGGGGCCAGCCGCCGAAGCCGCCCGGCGGCGGGGGGCAGGGGCCGGGGGGCTCCGGCAAGGGCCCCGGCAAAGGCGCGCCGCCCGATCTCGATGAACTCCTTAACGCTTCGCGCCAACGCCTGAAGCGGGTCTTTCCGCGCGATGGCGGGCCGAGGCCTCCGCAACTTAACCGCCAGACGGCGCTCCTGATCGTCGCCGGGGTGGGCGTGCTCTGGGGCCTTAGCGGCTTTTTCCAGGTCGGCCCGGTCGAGCGCGGCGTCGTGCTGACCTTCGGCGAGTTCGACCGCGTTGTCGGTCCGGGACTGCATTGGCGCGCGCCCGCTCCGTTCCAGTCCTCGGTCACCGAGCGCGTGACGGAAGTGCGCGAAACGCTTGTCCCCGCCGGCGGTTCCCAGCGCGGTGCGCAGGGCGGGCTGATGCTGACCGGCGACAAGAACATCGTCGATGTCGTCATCCGCGTTCTCTGGCAGGTGAATGCGGAGGAAACGGCGCCGCCCGGCGAGTTGCCGCCGGTCGCACGTTTCAAGCTGTTGATCGACGAGCCGGACATGCTGGTCCTCACCATCGCCGAGGCCTCGATCCGCGAAGTCGTGGGGCGTAATGAACTTGATTTTGTTCAGACCGAAGGCCGCGGCGTCGTCATGGACGGCACGCGGGAGCTGATGCAGCAGGCCCTCGACGCCCAGAACGCCGGCATCATCATCAGCTCGGTCAACCTCGAAAAGGCCGATCCGCCGACGGAGGAAGTCAATCAAGCCTTCCTCGACGTCATCGCCGCGACGCAGGACCGTGAACAGTTCATCAACCGCGCGCGCGAATACGCCAACAAGGTGCTGCCCGAGGCGCGCGGCGCGGCGCAGCAGATCCTCGAAGAGGCGCGCGCCTATCAGGCGCAAGTGACCGCGGACGCGCGCGGCCAGGCGAGCCGCTTCGATTCGATCTACGGCGAATACGCCAAAGCCCCGGAAGTGACGCGCCAGCGCATGTATCTCGAAACAACCGAACGCGTCCTCGGGCCGATGAACAAGATCATCATCGAGGAAGGCGGCAAATCCGGCGTCGTGCCCTATCTGCCGCTCAATGAACTTAACAAGAGAGCGAACCAGTAATGCGCGGCAATCCCCTAGCGATTCTTTTCATCGCCGTCGCCGGCGTGTTGATGGTGATGGTCAACGCGGTTTTCGTCCTCGATGAATCTAACCACGCCATCGTGCTGCAATTCGGCGCGCCGGTCGCCGAGCACAAGGAACCGGGCCTGAAGTTCAAGGCGCCGTTCATCCATAACGTCGTCAGGATCGACAAGCGCAATCGCGAGCTCGATCAGGACGCGCTCGAGATTATCGCCGCCAATCAGGAGCGGCTGCTCGTCGATGCTTTCGCACGCTATCGCATCGTCAATCCGCAACAGTTCTATCAGTCGGTGCGGACGATCGACGGCGGCGAATCGCGGCTGAAACCGCAGATGAACCAGACCATCCGCCGCGTGCTCGGCGAGGTGCCGGTCGATGATATCGTGTCGGGACGGCGCAACGCGCTGATGCAGCGCATCCGCGAGCTTCTCGGCGCGAGCGTGCGCGACATCGGCGTCGAGATCATCGACGTCAAAATCCGCCGCGCCGACCTGCCGCAGCAGAACAGTCAGGCGGTGTTCCAGCGCATGATCGCCGAGCGCAGCCAGCTCGCCCAGCAATTCCGCGCGCAAGGCAATGAGGAGGCGCAGAAAATCCGCGCCCAGGCCGACCGGGAGGCGACGGAAATCCGGTCCACGGCCAATGAGGAGTCCGAAAAACTTCGGGGCGCCGCCGACGCGGAGCGCAACGCCGTCTTCGCGGCGGCCTATGGCAAGGACCCGGAGTTTTTCGCGTTTTATCGCTCGCTGATCGCCTATGAGGAAGCGCTGCGAAAGGGCGACTCGACGATCCTTCTCTCGCCGGACGGCGAATTCCTGCGCTATCTCAACAATCTCAAGGGCCGGCGATAAGCCGGCCCCGCCGCCCTTTGCCGGCTGATGAATTTACGGTAGCCTTTCGGACATCAGACGGCGGGTTCCGGCTTTCGGCCGGGTTCAAGGGGCGAAGAGGCGAACGGTATGGTGTCGATCAGGGGTTTTGCGGCCGCAGCGGCGGCAGGGTTTCTTTTGACCGCGCCTGCTCTCGGCGCACCCGCGCCGAAAGGGACGCCTGACAGCTTCGCCGATCTCGCCGAGCGGTTGTCGCCCGCGGTTGTGAACATTTCATCGGCCCAGCGCGTCAAAGGGCAGGGCGCCGGCGCCGACCCCGCCATCCAGAAGAAATTCTCGCCGCAGGCCGTTTCGCTCGGCTCCGGGTTCATCGTCGATCCGAAGGGCGTCGTCATCACCAACAACCACGTCATCGACAACGCCGATGACATCACCATCACGCTGAACGACGGGCGCGAGCTGAAGGCGACGGTCAAGGCCGTCGATCGAGAAACCGACATCGCGGTGCTGCAGCTTGACGCCCCGCCCGCGAAACTTCCGTTTGTCACGTTCGGCGACTCCAACTCCGCGCGGGTCGGCGACTGGGTGCTGGCGATCGGCAATCCTTTCGGCCTCGGCGGCACGGTGACGGTCGGCATCATCTCGGCGCGCAATCGCGACATCGACGCCGGCAATTTCGACGACTTCATTCAGACGGACGCCGCGATCAATCGCGGCAATTCCGGCGGGCCGCTGTTCGACATGTCGGGACGGGTCGTCGGCATCAACACCGCAATTTATTCACAGACCGGCGGTTCGGTCGGCGTCGGCTTTGCGGTTCCCGCAGACCTCGCCACAGTCGTCGTCGATCAGCTGCTGACCCATGGCGAAACGCGCCGCGGCTGGCTTGGCGTCTCGATCGACGAAATGACGCCGAAGCTCGCCGCCGAGCTCGGCCTTGACCGTCCGCGCGGCGCCGTCG
>CAZNXR010000123.1:0-6664 GCA_964576815.1 uncultured Caulobacterales bacterium
AAGAAGTTTCAGGGCTTCGGCGTTTCGGCCTGCGCGACCTGCGACGGGTTTTTCTATCGTAGCAAGGATGTCGTCGTCGTCGGCGGCGGCAATACGGCGGTTGAAGAAGCGCTTTACCTTTCCGGCCTTGCGAAGTCGGTGACGATTGTCCATCGCCGCGATCATTTCCGGGCGGAGAAAATCCTGCAGGACCGCCTCTTCGCCAAGCCGAATGTCGAGATCGTCTGGGACCATCAGGTCGATGAAATTCTGGGATCGGACGATCCGCCGGGCGTCACCGGGGTTCGGCTCAAGAACGCCAGGACCGGCGCGACGCGCGAGGTGAAAACCGACGGCGTCTTCATCGCCATCGGCCACAAGCCCGCGACCGAGCTGTTCGCCGGCAAGCTGCCGATGAAAGACAACGGCTACCTGATCGTGAAGCCGGGCTCGGTCGCCACAGATATTCCGGGCGTCTACGCGGCCGGCGACGTCACCGACGATATCTACCGCCAGGCGGTCACCGCCGCCGGCATGGGCTGTATGGCTGCGCTGGAAGCCGAGCGCTTCCTCGCGGGCCGCGAATTCGGCGCCGGGCATTAGGAGGCTCCAATGACGGACACCAAGACCGCGATCCTCGCGGGCGGCTGCTTCTGGGGCGTTGAGGACCTTTTCCGCAAGCTGCCGGGCGTTGTCGGCACCGAAGTCGGCTATACCGGCGGACGCACCAAGAACGCGACCTACAAGGACGTGAAGACCGGTTCGACGGGCCATGCGGAAGCGATCCGCATCACCTTCGATCCGGCGAGGATCGGCTATCGCCAGCTCCTCGAATTCCTCTTTCAGATCCACGATCCGACGACCGTCGACCGGCAGGGCAACGATGTCGGCTCGCAATACCGTTCCGCGATCTTCTATCTCGACGAAGAACAGCAGCGCGACGCCGCGGCCGTGATCGCTGCTGTCGATGCCTCCGGCAGATGGCCCGGCAAGATCGTCACCAAGGTCGAGCCGGCGGGCGACTGGTGGACGGCGGAGGAGTACCATCAGGATTATCTCGCGAAGTATCCTGATGGGTACACCTGTCATTTCATCCGCCCGGCCTGGAAGCTTTAGGGCGCGTTGCAAACCATCGGGGCATCCTGCGTCCCCGCTCATTCCCGCGTAAGCGGGAATCCAGAGGTTCGGAGTGCGGCGGCCGGCCGCTCTGGGTCCCCGCTTTCGCCGGAACGAGTGGAACAAAGACGCGCTCACTTTGATCTCAACGCGCACTAAAGCGGTGCTCAGCTCACGACCGCGCGGTCGGTCACGCGCCGCCAGTTCGTTCCGTCCGAAAACGCGAGCACGGCGCCGCCGGTCTCATTCGAAACGAAGATGATCTGGCCGGCGCCCGCCGACGCTGCGGGAACGCCCGCGACGGTATAGCTTTTGACGCGCGCCGGACCGTCAATGTCGAGCTTTACGGCGGGGCTCGCCATGCCGATGCCGACATTGCCCGCGGAGGTGATCCGCAGTCGTTCGACCGCGCCGGTTGTTCCCGTATAGAACCCCATCGCGGTTGGAACCGACGCCCCAGAGGGCGCCGCATCGACCAGCGTGTAGATGAGCGCCGTCTGGACGAAAGCGCCGCTCGGCGCATAGGCGCGGAACGAAAAGCCGCCGATCCCGTCGCCGTTCTGGACCGCCGCGGGCGCGGCGATCGACCCGCGGGCGCGCCGCTGAATGGAAAATCCTGAATGTCCGGCGGTTCCCGAGAACGTGTCGAGAAACATCAGGGTCCAGAAGTTCTCTTTCTGTATGTGGAGGTCGCCCGAGTCGTTATCGACGACATTCATGCCGCGAATGAAGAGGCGCTGATTGGCGCCGGGGCTCGCGCCGACGCCGACATTGCCGCTCGCCCCGTCGATGACGAAGGCGTCCTTCCAGGTCGCGCCGTCGGCGCTGACTTTGAGGCGGAACTGGTCGTCGCCGACGCAGCCGAATTCTGCGCGCCCCGAAGCGTTCGTCTGAAACAGCACCGATCCCGTCTTCGCCGACGCGGCCTTGTTCACTTTCAGCCGGTGATCGCCAGAGCCCGGCGTCACGTCGTCATGACTGAAAAGGACGGTGTCGGACTTGACCGCAAGGCGGTTAAGCGTGTCGGCCGTCGTGTTGACGCCGAAAAAAGGCGCCGATTGCGCCGATCCGCCGGCGCTCTCGGCGACCCAGGCGGCGCCGTCGAAAGATCGCGCGAGATTTTCATCATCGACCCAGACGCGCCAGCCTTCGCGCGGCGAAAACTCCGTCCACGCGCCGTCCTGAAAGGCGGCGATGGCGCCCGCGCTCATCACCGCCCAATCGGCGCCGGTTTTTCCGGCCGGGAGGATGTAGGCGTCGCCGTCGGCGGGGCCGGCCGGCTGCGCCGCCAGGGTTCGCGACCTGACGCTCGCCTGCACCAGCATGTCGAGCCGCCGGAAGGCTTCGTTGACCGTGACATGTTTCTGCGATTGCTGGGGCGCGACATAGGCGAGGCCCAGTTTGGCCGAGTTCTGCATGCGGGGATGCTCCTTTCATACGCAACTGATCTGCGACGGAGCATCATAAAGCCGGCTGGAAGGGGGGGGACGGATTTTTGTTTCTTATACGGATCATCGACTTAGATGGTTAACGGGCGTTTTCGCCGAAATGGGGAAACGGAGGCCCGGCGGCGGCCTCAGCGTGTATCGTCTCTATACAGATAATCGCGCTCAGACGAGCCGCGAGCGCGCCACCGCGGCGCCGACGAAGGACGCAAAAAGCGGGTGCGGGTCGAACGGGCGAGACTTCAGCTCCGGGTGAAACTGCACGCCGATGAACCAGGGATGGTCCGGTATCTCCATGATCTCAGGCAGCGCGCCGTCGGGCGAGGCGCCGGAGAAAACGACGCCTGCCTCGTGAAGCCGATCGGCCCACGCCATATCGACCTCATAGCGGTGCCGGTGGCGCTCGGAGATTGCGGTCGCGCCGTAAATCTCCGCGACGCGGCTGCCCGGCTTCAACGCCGCCGGATAGGCGCCGAGCCGCATCGTGCCGCCAAGATCGCCGCTGGCGAGGCGTTTCTCGGTCTCGTTGCCGCGCCGCCACTCGGTCATCAGCCCGACAATCGGCTTGCCCTGCCCGAATTCCGACGACGTCGCCGTCGTCTCGCCGAGCAGCGAGCGCGCCGCTTCGATCACCGCCATCTGCATGCCGTAGCAGATGCCGAAGAAGGGAATGCGTTTCTCGCGCGCAAATCCGGCGACGCGGATTTTGCCTTCCGCGCCGCGCTCGCCGAAACCGCCGGGAACGAGAATGCCGTGCACGTCGGAAAGCGCCGAGAGCGCGGCGTCCGGATCGTCGAACAGCGCTGAATCGATCCACTCGACGCCGACACGGACATTGTTGGCGATGCCGCCATGGGCGATCGCCTCGATCAGCGACTTATAGGCGTCCTTCAGCACCGTGTATTTGCCGACGACGGCGATGCGCGTTTCGCCGTCCGGCCGCGTGATGCGCGTCACGATCTCCGTCCAGCGCGCAAGGTCCGGCGCAGGCGCGGCGATTCCGAAAGCCGCCAGCACTTCATCGTCAAAGCGCTCGGCGTGATAGGCGAGCGGCACTTCGTAGATCGTCCGGCAGTCGAGCGCCTGCACCACCGCCGTGGGGCGCACATTGCAGAACAGTGCGATCTTCTTGCGCTCGGCTTCTGGAATCGGCCGGTCGGCGCGCACGAGCAGGACGTCCGGCTGAATGCCGATTTCGCGCAGCTCCTTAACAGAATGCTGCGTCGGCTTCGTTTTCAGTTCGCCCGCCGAGGGGATGTAGGGCATCAACGTCAGATGGACATACACGGCGTCGCCGCGCGGCAGTTCATTGCCGAGCTGGCGGATCGCCTCGAAGAACGGCAGCCCCTCGATGTCCCCGACCGTGCCGCCGATTTCGCAAATGACGAAGTCGGCGTCGCCGGCCGGCGCCGTCACGAACGCCTTGATCGCGTCCGTCACATGCGGAATGACCTGCACGGTCGCGCCGAGATAATCCCCGCGCCGCTCGCGCTCGATAATCTGCGAATAGATTCGCCCGGTCGTGATGTTGTCGGCCTTCGACGCCGAGACGCCGGTGAAGCGCTCGTAATGGCCGAGGTCGAGATCGGTCTCCGCCCCGTCATCGGTGACGAAGACCTCGCCGTGCTGATAGGGCGACATCGTGCCCGGATCGACATTGAGATAAGGGTCGAGCTTCCGAAGGCGTACGCTAAACCCGCGCGCCTGCAGAAGCGCGCCGAGAGCCGCCGCCGCAACGCCTTTTCCAAGGGAGGAAACCACGCCGCCGGTGATGAAAATATACCGCGCCATGGAAGTCCGTCTTAACCCGCTTCCGCGCGCGGTCAAAGGCGCACGCGTTCAGCGCCCCCAACGCAAAACGCCGCGGCTCCGGGCCGCGGCGTCTTCTGTGAGGTCCGGCGCAGTCAGCGCCGCGGCCGAAACAGGCCTCAGGCGCGGCGACGGCGCGCAGCAAATGCGGCGAGCCCCGTTCCGAAGAGAAGGATCCCCGCCGGCAGCGGCGTCTCAACGAGGTCGATATTGACGTCGCCAGCCCGCGGCCCGAGGCGGGCAATCGAGGCGCAAAGGGAATTCGTGCAGCCGGCGTTCACGGTCGTAAAGAACCAGACGGAAAAGCCGAGATTGCCGTTCTTTCCGTTCGCGCCAACACCGAATTGGCCCGGATAAACACCGTCCAATGGGCGCTCGGTCACGGAGAAGCTCAACCCCGACGCCGAGCCCGACCCAACGATCGTGCCTTCCGTGAGCCGGAAATGTGACCAAGTCGATGTGTCGATCGGCCCGCCATTTTCGATGTAGGAAGACGCCTTCAGTTCTTTCTTCGGACCGCTCGGGCCGGGGCCGGCAAGCCCGACAAAGGAGATAAGGACATCAAACACATAGGCAGGATCGACCTGCGAAACGATGCGACCGCTCAGAATGGCGGCGCCTTCATCGTTGATCGTAAACAGACCATCCGGCGAAAATCCGAAATCCGAACCGTTCGCGTTCCCATTGAGCGGCGTGCCGGGCAGCGATTCGAAAAAGGGCATCCAGAGCGAATGATCGGAACCGCCGGAATGCAACGCATCGCTCACAGCCGAAGACGCGAAATAGCTGACCGGCGCCGCAAAGGCAGATGCGCTCAAGGCCGCACCAGCGGTCAGAACGGCGCTAAACAGTATGGATCTCATGACACCCCCAGTTAAAACTTTTCGCGACGCTGGATATGAGAGGACGCGCCGGAATGCTATCCAAAAGTTAAAGTCCGGAACGCAATAAAGCCTGCAAGTGGCTTTCGGAGCGCAGTTTTTCCCTTTTCGGTTGAAACCGCCGCCAAGCGATCCCCAATGGCGGGAACGCTACTGCGGATCCGGGCCCTCGTTTGCCGACGGTTCGCCTTGGGCCGAATCATCGGCGCCTTCTGACGGGGCGGCCGGCTCGACAACAAGCGCCGGCGGAGCGCCGCTGTCCGTGGCGGGCGATGGGGTCGCCTCCGGGGCTGGCGCGGTCGTTCCCGTACCAAGCGTGTCGAGCAGATCGTCGGTCGTCAGCGGCTTCGTCGGGTCGATGACCCGCTCGCCGGTGAGGCCTTCAACAATGTCAGCCTCGTTCTCGCCGGAACGGGCGGTCATGGCGAGGGCGATCGAAGTCGCGAAAAAGAGGGCCGCCAGCACCGAGGTCGTGCGCGTGAGCACGTTCGCCGCCCCCCGGCTGGTCATGAAACCGCCGCCACCGCCGCCGCCGCCCATGCCGAGCGCGCCCCCTTCAGAGCGCTGCAGGAGGACGATGACGATAAGGGCAAGGACGATCAGTCCATGTACAGTCAGCAGAACGGCGTGCATCGAGCCTGTCCGAAAAGAGAGCGAGCGCGCATATGGCGGCCCGCCCGAGAAATGGAAGGGGCGCTCTCTACGCCGTCCCGGCCGGGGGGTCAAACAACCGGCAGCACGACTTTCGAGCGCCCTTCTTCTGCGTCGCTGGCGAGGCCGGGGCCGCAGCTACCGGCATCGCCAGCGCGCCGCAGGGAACAGTCGCCAAAGACCGGCGAAAGCGGCGGATCAAACGCGCCGCGCTTACGCCGCCTTCTCCTTCGCGATCCATTCATCGACCGTCTTTTCGAGGATGCCGAGCGGCATCGCGCCGTTGCCGAGGATGAGTTCGTGGAAATTGCGAAGGTCGAACTTGGTCCCCAGTTCGGCTTCTGCCCTGGCGCGCATGCGAACGATGGCGAGCTGGCCGGTCTTGTACGCCGTCGCCTGGCCCGGCCACACGACATAGCGCTCGATTTCGCGCGTCACTTCCGCTTCGGTCTGGCCGGTCTTTGCGACCATGTATTCGATCGCCTGCTCGCGCGTCCATTTCTTTGCGTGCATGCCGGTGTCGACGACGAGGCGCACGGCGCGGAAGATTTCCGCCTGCAGGCGCCCGAGATCGCCGAAGGGGTCGGTCGCATAGAGGTTCATGTCCTCCGCCGCGATTTTCTCCGCATAAAGCGCCCAGCCTTCGGAATAGGCCGTGAACGGAGAAACTTTCCGCAGCAGCGGCACGCCCTTGATGAGCTGCGAGGCCGACAACTGGAAATGATGGCCGGGCGCGGCCTCATGATAGAGGAGCGTCGGCAGCGTCCAGCGCGGATTGTCGCC
>CAZNXR010000124.1:0-2703 GCA_964576815.1 uncultured Caulobacterales bacterium
ATGACACCAAAAACCCCGTCACCCCGGACGCCGAAGGCGATCCGGGGTCCACGCCGCCCCACGCGCAAAAGATAGAGCCTGGCGTCTTTCGCAAAATTGAACCGCCCGGCGGGGTCGGCCGGGCGGTTCTTTTGCCGTTCGGAGGGTTTGGAACGGCGGGGGGTTATGGAAGCATCAGGCGAATTGCTGATGACCGCTGATGAGGCCCTTTCGTCTTGCGTCCTTCATCTTCCAGCCGAGTGCGGCGAAGCCTAGGAGCATCAGCGCCCAGGCTTTGGGTTCGGGTGCGTTCGACACGCCCGAGACGCCGTCGAGAAGCGCGCCCGCGCTGTTGAAGTTGAAGACGTTCCTCAACCGCAGGAGCGAACAGCCGGTCGACGATACGGACGAACAGAGCGCGGACAGGTCAGCGGTCTGGACGCCGCTGCCGTCGCCGAGCACGAATTCGCCCGAGAACGTCGCGACGCCGCCGATCACCTCGCCGATCGACACGGCGATGATGTTGAAGGCGGGGCTCGCCGCTTGCGGCAGGAAGGTCGCCGCAACCCCCGCGCCCGTGAGCGGCAGGTTATATTGCAGCACAAGCTCGCCGCCGGCGCCGATGGTCGCCGCATTGCCGTTCGTCGCGAAGAGCGCGTTATTCGCGTTCGTCACGTTCGACTGACTGAAGATCGACGCAGGAAAGACAGTTACAGCCGCGCGCGCCGGGAACGCAGCCAGCATCGCCACAATGGCGACGATCGCTATTCGGGTAGCCATCAGCATGGCCCTTTCTCCTTGGACGTGACAACGCCACGCCCCCCTCATTCAGCAGGGCGGAGAATAATTAGCAGTCTTTAAAGAGAGCTTTCGCGTTCCTTAACAATTGAAGGAATCGAAAGGTTTCTTACGCGATGGTTAAAGCGGACGCGCCGCACCGCGCGCGTTTCAGGCGCCACGCGACGCCGCCGAAGCCGAGCAGCATCAGCGCCCAGGCCGCAGGCTCCGGCGCCGCGCCGACGCCCGATACGCCGTCAAGGCGGAAAGCGCCGCGGCCGATCCCGGCGGCCGCGCGCACGCGGACGAGTGAACACCCGGTCGAAGAAATGAGCGCGCACCGGGCGGTGAAGTCGAAGGTGAAGAGGCCGGCGCCGCCGGTGAAGCTCGTTTCGGCCGAGAAGACGGCGACGCCGCCGACGAGCTCGCCGATCGACACAAAAACCAGCGGCGTTCCCGGCGCACCGCCGAGCCCCGTCAATTGCAGGTTGGCGCCTGAAAGCGCGTCCGTAAAGGAATAGACCGCTTGTCCGGCCTGCCCGAAGATGCTGAAGGGTCCGACTGCGATTGAATTGCCGATTCGCGCGAAGGCCCCGTCGGCAGCGCCGAACCCGTTGGCGAGATTGGCGAAGGATCCCCCTTGCGAATACACGCCTGTGGCAAAGACGGTGGTCGCGGCCGCCGCCGGGACGGCGGAAGAAACGAGCAGCGCAGCAGCGGCGAACATCGTACGCAACAAGGACGGCTCCCTTAGGTTCCAGTTAAGGTTTTCCGCAAAATTTCCTAAAGCTTCGGCAAAATACTCGGTAAATTCGCCTTAATTTGACGCTCCGATGGCGCAAGCGTGAACGCCGGGCGCTGGACCGGCGACGGCCGCCGGTCGTAAGTCCGGACGCCTGATCCGGAGGAATTCCCCTTGATACGCATTCTTGCATCGCTCGCCGCCGCGTTGTCCGTCGCCTCCGCCGAATCGCGGCCGCAGCCCGTCGATACGCCGACAGGCGAAGCGACGGCGGTCTTCGCCGGCGGATGTTTCTGGTGCGTCGAGACTGACTTCGAAAAGCTCGCCGGCGTCATCGACGTCGTTTCCGGCTATTCCGGCGGCCTCAAGGAGACCCCGACTTATGAAGACCATGCGGGTCATTTCGAAGCGGTCGAGGTGAAATACGACCCCGCCGCCGTCAGCTATCGTCAGCTCGCGGATTATCTCCTGCGCCATGTCGATCCGCTCGATGCGGGCGGTCAGTTCTGCGACCGCGGCCCGGCCTACCGCACGGCGATTTTCGCGGCGAATGCGGACGAGTTCGCGGCGGCGCGCGCGGCCGTCGCCGACGCCGAGAAGGCGCTCAGCCAGAAGATCGTGACGCCCGTCCTCGACCGCGGCGCTTTCTGGAAGGCGGAGGACTATCACCAGGATTACGCCAAGAAGAACCCGATCCGGTACAAATACTACCGCACCGCCTGCGGCCGCGACGCGCGCGTGAAAAAGGTCTGGGGCGGCGCGAAATAAGCCGCATTCATCGACGACCCCGGCCCGGCTGGCGCACGCGGGCGAATCGTGAGCCCTACCGCTTACCGATATTGACTTCAGCGCCGCGCCAGAAGAGGGATAGCGTCATGCCGAAACCAAGAGCCTTCGCCATCGACCGGGTTTATGTCGCTCTTTCCGACCCGACCCGGCGCGCCGTCCTGACGGAGCTTCTCGGCGGTCCCGCCACTTGCAGCGACCTCGGGCGCCCTTATGAAATGGCGCTCCCCTCCTTCATGCAGCATATCGACATGCTGGAAGAGGCGGGGCTGATCTCGTCTTACAAGACGGGGCGCGTGCGCATCTGCAAGCTGACGACCGCCAACATGAAGCCGGCGGAAGAGTGGATCAAGAAAATCCGCGCCGCGTCAGCGCGGAAGAGTAAGAAGAAAAAGAAGGCTTAATCCTCCGTCCGCTCA
>CAZNXR010000124.1:2803-6651 GCA_964576815.1 uncultured Caulobacterales bacterium
CGCTTCGCCGGCTGCTGCTGGCTGATGCAGTGGAACGATCCGCCCCCTGACAAGAGGTGCGTCGAGTCGATCGCGTAGAAATGCGGGCGATCGACATGGCGTTCGAGAATTTCAAGGCATTCGAGCGCCGTTTCGTCCTCGCCGGTGAGCCCGCCGTAAGACGGCATCACCAGCGAATGATTGGCGATGTAGAAATTCATGTGGCTCGCCGGGACGATGTCGCCGTCGTCCTCCGCCCGGCCGGGCGAGGGCAGTTCGATCACGTCGAGCGCGCGCCCCAACGCATCCTTTGAAGCCTCAAGCGTCCTCCTGATCGCGGCGAAAATCTCCGCATTCGGATCATCCTTGCCGGTGGGCCGCATGCACGCGACCTTTCCCGGCGCGATGAAGCGCGCGAGATTATCGACATGGCCGTCGGTGTGATCGCCGATCATCCCTTCGTCGAGCCAGATGACGCGCTCGGCGCCAAGCGCTTCGCGCAGGACGCCCTCGACTTCCTTTTCGCTGAGGCCCGGGTTGCGGTTCGGGTTGAGAAGGCACTGGCGCGTCGTGACGACGGTCCCCTCGCCGTCGACTTCGATCGCGCCGCCCTCGGCGACGAGCGCGTCGAAGCGGCGCAGGCGCGCGCCGGCTCTCTCCGCGACGATCTCCGCGATGCGATCGTCCTCGGGGAGCGCGTATTTCCCGCCCCAGCCGTTGAAGCAAAACGCGCTGGCGGTGAGGCCGACAGCCCCGTCATCGACAAAGATCGGCCCCGTGTCGCGCAGCCAGACATCCCCGATGGGCGCCTCGTGCAGGCGGACGAGCGAGGGGTCCGGCAGGCCGAGGCGCATCGCCTCCGCCGCGACCCGCGCTTCCTCCCCGCGCACCAGCAGCTCAACGCGCTCTCCGCGCATCCGCTCGCCCTTTTCGTCATTGGGGTCCGGGAAGAGGATCGCGCCGATCAGCTCTGCGACCTCGCCCTGCGCAGGCGCGAGATTTTCCTCCCAGAGATCGGCGGCGGACGGCCAGCCGATCCACACCGCCTCATGCGGCGTCCATTCGGCGGGCTGGCGGCGGGGCGATTTCATGGGCGGTCCTGTCGCAGCGTGCGGACTGCGCGCCCGCGTTGAGGTGAAAAACTCGCGTCGCTATATAGGCGGTCGCGGTTGAACCCGCGAGAGACGATCTTCGGGGCGGGGTGAAAGTCCCCACCGGCGGTGATTGGGGCGAAAGCTCCATAAGCCCGCGAGCCGAGCGAGGCGCATTTCCTCGCAGAGCAGGATCTGGTGCGACCCCAGAGCCGACGGTCAAAGTCCGGATGGGAGAAGATCGGAGAGGCGACGCGCTGACGCGCGGCCGCGTGCGCCTGCGCCCGTTTCGGGCGACGGCTGCGCGTGGCCGCAAAAGCGCGCGGCGACTCTTTGCGCCCCGGAGTCTGTCTTGAGATGGACCGGAGGCGTGTGTGGGATTTGGTTTTTTGCAGCGAACTGTGTGGGCGCTCGAAGGCCCCTTACCTCCCCCTCGCGGGGAGGTCGAAATTTGCGTAGCAAATTTCGGGTGGGGGGAGGCTCTCACAATCGGAGAGTTCTCTACAGCCCCGCGTCAGTCCCCCCACCCAAAACTGCTGCGCAGTTTTGGCCTCCCCGCAAGGGGGAGGCGTAGGGCGCGCACGGCGACTGTCGCGCTTTTGCTTTCCGCATCCTCGGCGCTCGCGCAGGAGCCCATCGACGAGATCGTCGTCGTCGCCGACCCGCTGGAGTTCGTCGCGCTGGAAGGATCGCGCACCATTTACGGTCTCGATCTCGATTACGCCGACATTCCCCGCGCGATTTCGGCGATCGGCGATGAAGCGATCGAGCGCTTCAACATCGACAGCGTCGACGACCTCGCGGCGATTGCGCCCGGGACCTTCACGGGGAGCTTCTTCGGCGTGCCCGGCAGCGTGACAATCCGCGGCAATCGTGCGGACAGTTACTTCCGCGGCTTCAAGCGCGCGGAGAACCCCGGCACCTTCCCGACGCCGATCGGCGCCAGCGAACGCATCGAAGTGGTGCGCGGAACGACGCCGGCGCTTTATGGCGCAGGCCGCGTCGGCGGCTTCGTCAATGTGACGCCGCTGACGGCGCTGACGCAGCGGCGTATCGGCGCGGACGGCAGCCTTGTCGAAGTCGGCGGCACATTCGGCTCGTGGGGCAAGCGCATTGCGCATGGTTCGGCGGGCGCGGCCTTCGATCTCGGCGGCCGCAAAGCGGGCCTTTACAGCTATGTCGAATACGAAAATTCCGACAGCTTCTATCGCGGCGTCGAGCCCGAGCGCTTTCTCTTTCAGGGCGCTGCGACGCTGAGCGATGACCGCTGGTCGTTTGAGATCGGCGGCGCGTTTTATTCCTCGGACGGCTACCGGCAAACGATCGGCTGGAACCGCGTCACGCAGGACCTCATCGATAACGGCGTTTACATCACCGGGCGCGACACCGACCTTTCCGACCTCAATGGCGACGGGCGCCTGACGCCCGACGAGGTCGACGCCGCCGTCGGCTCGTTCTTCGGCGCGTCGAACATCCGCCAGTTCATCGACTTCGGCGTCTTCCCCTCGCCCGCCTTCGCGCTTGATGCCGATGTGGGGACCGCGCCGCTCAGCCGCCGCACGGTCTTCATCTCCGATCGCGACATCGCCGACGCGTCAACTGGCACGGCCTACGCCGATTTCGCGCTTGACGCGGGGCCCGGCGAACTGCGTCTGCAAGCGTTCTATGACTCGCTCGACGGCCGGCTCTACCAGAGCTACGGCTTCGCAGCGGAATACATCGCCGACGTCGTCGAACTGCGCGCCAGCTACGAACTCCCGTGGACGCTTGGGCCTCTGTCGTTTGACAGCGTCGTCGGGACGTCATGGCGCCGCTATGACAATGAAACGCGCCAGACCTTCCTTTCCGGCTATCTCGCCGTCGATCGCCGTGACCTGACGGTCGGGCCGACCCCCGGCGACATATTCGACGATCCGTTCTCGGCGGAAGCGAACGGCATTCCGTGGGACACCGATCTTTCCTCGCTGACGACCGATCTTGCGTTCTTTGCGGTGACCAACGCAAAGCTGACCGACAGGCTGTCGCTGCTCGCAAGCCTCAGGCTAGACCGTTTCACGGCATCTTCGATCAACGAAGGCGCGACGATCTTCAATCCGGCGCTCGGCTTCACGCGCTTTGAAGGCGAGGACTTCAAGGCGAGCTATGAGGCCTCGCTCAGCTATGCGCTGAAAGACGGCGTCATCGCCTATGCGACCTATGCGCAGAGCAACACGCTCGAAACCAACGACGCCGGCGGCATCGAAGTCGATCGCATCGACCAGGATAATTTCGTCGCGGACTCGGAACTGATCGAAGCCGGACTGAAAGCAGGCACGGATACGCTCACCGCCTCGCTCGCGTTCTACCGGCAGGAGCGCACGCGCGCCGACCCTTTCGGCAATGTCGATCGGGAAACGTCGAAAGGCGTCGAGGCGGAATTGCGCTGGCTCATCAGCGACCGCTGGAGCGCCATCGGCGCCGTCACCGTGCAGGAAACGCGCGTCGCCCCGCCCGGCCCTTGCGGCTCCGGCAATGGCGAATTCATCGTGCTGGCGCCCTCGCGCCTCGGGATCGCGCCGGCGGACGGCTTCGGCGGCCTCTTCGCCGCGCTCAACGCAAGCTGCCTTCCCGAATTGCAGAACGGCTATCGGCGTCGCACGGCGCCGACGGCGCTCGCCTCCGCCTTCCTCACCTACACGTCTCCGGAAACGAGCCTTGGCGCGTTCGGTGCGACGGCGGGCGCGATTTACGTCGGCGAGACGGGCGGCAAGATCGAGAACGCCATCCGCCTGCCCGCCT
>CAZNXR010000125.1:0-6618 GCA_964576815.1 uncultured Caulobacterales bacterium
TCACTTGCGTCGAGGCGTAGAACTTGGCGTCGAGGTCCGGCACCTGCTGGACGATCTTCGCGGCGCAGATCATCGCCGCCTGCTCGCCCTGCATGAATTGCGAGATCGTCCAGGCCTGGAAATGGCGCCGGACATTGACGTGCTCCGCGGCGCTCATTTTCGACCAGAACGGCGTGTGGTAAAGACCGGTCATCTCGTCGGGAATGCCCATCGGGTTTTCCGAGTCGAGCTCAAGGTCCCAGTCGATGCGCGCGAGCGCATCCCACTGCATGTCCTTGCCCTTCTGGTAGAGGTGCATCATGTGCGCTCGACCGTCTTCGAAGCGCCAGTCAAAGGCAGCCTCGAAATCCTGCGGAACGCTCCAGACCGGATCGATATCGGGGATCGGGTAAAGGTCCTTGAGCGCCATCGCTTTTCTCCAGTCAGCCACAAAAGTACACTAACCAGTTTACTCTAGCTGCACAAGATTGAAACGGGGTTACTTTTTGGGGAGCGGGACACCATAAAGCTCGAGCCTGTGGGCTCTCAGCTCATAGCCGTGTTCAGCCGCGATCTTGCGCTGAAGGGCCTCGATTTCCGGGCTCAAAAATTCGATGACCCTTCCCGATTTAAGGTCGATGAGGTGATCGTGATGGTCGTCGGTCGCCTCCTCATAGCGTGACCTGCCGTCCTGGAAGTCGTGCCGCTCGACGACGCCCGACTCCTCAAAAAGCCGCATTGTCCGATAGACGGTTGCGATCGAGATCCGCTGATCGATGGCGACGGCCCGCCGGTGAATTTCCTCAACGTCCGGATGGTCCTGAGCGACCGACAACACGCGCGCGATAACGCGGCGCTGGTCGGTCATGCGCATGCCCTTCTCGGCGCAAAGTTTCTCAAGTCGTTCCATGAGCTTCCTCCTTGAGGGTCGCTTTAATCATAGATCGACACGCATGACGAGCGCATCTGCTCCTGTGCGGTAATAGCGGCGCCGGCGCGCAATGCGCACAAATCCGCAGCCTGCATAGAGCGCAATCGCAGCGGCATTGCCGGCGTCGACTTCAAGAAAGAGCGCACGAACGCCCTCATTTCGGAGCGCGGCGATCACGGCGGTTAGCAACGCGGATGCGCAGCCCTGACGCTGATGCTCCGGCGCCACCGCAAGCGTCAAGATCTCCGCTTCATCGCCGATCCGCCGCCACATCAGAAATCCTTGCGCCCGCGGGTCCGCGCCTTCGACGACAAGGGTCTCAACGCAACGGTCCGCAAGCCCATCGGCTACACCGCGTACGCCCCAGCTCGCAGCGCCAAATGCCGCCGCCTCGATGGCGGCGAGCGCATGGGAATCAGTCGCCGCCGCTCGCCTCAGACGCCTCACCGTCATAGCGGTTCGAGATCGGCGAACAGCGCCGCCGCCGCCGGCGTCGCGTCCGGCGGGCGAAGGTAGAGCGGCTGCGGAAGCTCCGGCGCCGACGGTTTCATCCTAACGCTGCGCGCGATCGCAGCCGGATCGGCATGCAGCGTCTGATCGAGCGTATACAGACAATCAATCGGCGCCAGCGCCGCCCCCGAACCCGCCAGCCGGAGCGGTTTTCCTGACGCCGTTTCCGCCAGCCGCGCGAACGTCTCGCCGGGCGCCGCGACAAAGGGCGCCAGCAGCTCCGTCGACGCCGCGTCATAGAGCGCGGCGTAAACCTGGCCCCGGCGGGCGTCGAAAATGATTGCGGTCAGGCCTACGCCAGGCGCGAGCGAGGCAGCAAGCGCCTCCGTGCTGGCAAGTCCGATGACTTCGGCCGCGAGACCGATCCGAAATGCGCGCGCGAAGGCGAGCCCGACGCGCACCCCCGCGAAAGCCCCTGGGCCGACAACGACGCCGATCCGGTCGATTTCCCGCGGCGCGACGCCTGTCGATTGAAGTCCGGCCGCGACCATCGGCGGCAAGACCTCGCTATGCCCTTTGCCGATAATCCTTTGCTCAGACCACAGAACGTCATCGCCGCGAAGGATCGCCGCGGAACAAGCGTCGAAGGCGGTGTCAATGGCGAGGACGATCATGGCCCGCGCCTTGAACGTGCGTCAGATGATTTGGCAAGCTTCATCGAAGGACAGCCGGGGGCTGCGCGGAAAGAGATTTCCTTCCGTCCCATAGCCGATATTGCAGAGGAAATTCGACTTCCACATCGTGCCGGCGAGAAATTCCCGATCGACGCCCGCATTGTCGAAGCCCGACATCGGCCCGCAATCAAGGCCGAGGCCGCGCGCGGCGAGCATGAAATAGGCGCCCTGCAGCGTGCCGTTGCGGAAAGCGGTGTCGGCGATCAACTTCTCGTTGCCGGTGAACCAGCTGCGCGCATCCGTGTGCGGAAAGAGTTGCGGCAGTTTTTCATAGAACTCAATGTCGTGGGCGATGATGACGCTACAGGGCGCCGCCATCGTCTTGTTGACGTTTCCGGGCGCGAGCAGCGGTTTCAGCCGCGCCTTGGCGTCGTCCGAGG
Source organism: uncultured Caulobacterales bacterium (assembly GCA_964576815.1). Lineage (GTDB taxonomy): Bacteria > Pseudomonadota > Alphaproteobacteria > Caulobacterales > Parvularculaceae > Amphiplicatus. The sequence goes on from CAZNXR010000125.1 coordinate 2,475, forward strand.
CGACAAAGACGAATCGCGCAGGCGAACAATTCGCCGAGGTCGAGCCCCACTTCATCAGGTCATAGACCGCCTGCATCAGCGGGCGCGAAACGTTCCTGTCCTCCCAGCCGTTGCGCGTGCGCGCGGTGCGGAAGAGGAGGTCCATCGCCTCGTCATTGATCATCTTGTCGGACATGCGGCGTCGCTCCGGGAAATGACGGCGGAAAGATTTAGCGAGTCGGCGCGATTAAGCCACCGCTTCGACCTTGGCGATCTCGGGAAGATAGTGCTTCAGCATGTTTTCGATGCCGGCCTTCAGCGTCATGGTCGAAGAGGGGCATCCCGAGCATGATCCGTGCAACGACACGAAGACGACGCCCGTCCGCGGCTCCCAGTGCTGGAAAGCGATGTCCCCGCCGTCGGCGGCGACTGCGGGGCGAACCCGTGTGTCGATCAGGTCAATAATCTGTTCGACGATCTCGCGGTCTTCCCCTTCATAGTCGTCAATGCTGGTCGCAGACTTGCGCGACGGCGCCGGAACCGTCTTGTCGATCACCGGAACGCCGGCGGTCAGGAGGTCGGCGATCGCGCCGAGGATCTGCGGCTTCACATGCGCCCAGTCGATTCCTTCGGCTTTTGTCACCGTGACGAAATCCGGCCCAAGAAAAACACCGGAAACGCCGTCGATTTCGAACAGCGCCGCTGCAAGCGGGGACGCCTTGGCGGTCTCCTCATTCGGAAAGTCCATGCCGACCGCCGGTCGGCCGCTCTGGTCGAGCCCGAGAACCGCCCGGTCAGCAATGAACTTCATGGAGAGGGGGTTCGGGGTGTCTTCGGTCTGGATAAACATCAAGCGGCTCCGGCTTTTTTCCGCACTGCGGGAAGTAAGCGGTGAGGCCTCGCTGCGCAATGCCCGCCAATTGCCCTGCCCCGCCGCCAAGGGCTAAGGCTCGCTCCGTCACAATCCGCTGATGGGGCGCGCATGGACGACACCTCGACCAAGGTTTCCGACGCGGAGGCGCTTGCCTTCCATGCGCGCGGCAAGCCCGGCAAGCTTGAGATCACGCCGACAAAGCCGATGGCGACGCAGCGCGACCTGTCGCTCGCCTACAGCCCCGGCGTCGCGGCGCCCGTCAAGGAAATCGCCCGCGATCCGGACCTCGCCTATGACTACACGTCGAAGGGCAACATGGTCGCCGTCATTTCCAACGGCACCGCGATCCTTGGTCTGGGCGATCTAGGTGCGCTCGCCTCGAAGCCGGTGATGGAGGGCAAGTCCGTCCTCTTCAAGCGCTTCGCCGACATCGACAGCGTCGATATCGAAGTCGATACGAAAGACCCGGACGCCTTCATCAACTGCGTGCGCTATCTTGGGCCCGCCTTCGGCGGCATCAACCTTGAGGATATCGCCGCGCCGGAGAGCTTCATCATCGAGCAGCGGCTCAAGGAGATCATGGACATTCCGGTGTTCCATGACGACCAGCATGGCACCGCAATCATCGCCGCTGCGGGCCTATTGAACGCGCTCGACATCACCGGAAAGTCGATCCGCGAAGTGAAGGTCGCGGTCTCGGGCGCCGGGTCTTCCGCGCTCTCTGTCATCGGCCTCATCAAGGCGATGGGTCTGCCGCATGAAAACGCGATTGTCTGCGACTCGAAGGGCGTTCTTCACAAGGGCCGCCAGCTCGATCAATGGCGCTCGGCGCATGCGATCGAGACCGACAAGCGGACGCTCGCTGACGCGATGGCGGGCGCAGATGTCTTCATCGGCCTTTCCGTCGCCGGCGCCGCGACGAAAGCGATGGTCAAGTCGATGGCGAAGAACCCGATCATCTTCGCGATGGCGAACCCCACGCCGGAAATTCTCCCGGAAGAGATTAAGGCCGTGCGTGATGACGCGATCATCGCGACCGGGCGGTCCGACTACCCCAATCAGGTCAACAACGTCCTGGGGTTTCCCTACATCTTCCGCGGCGCGCTGGATGCGCGCGCACGCACGATCAACGAGGAGATGAAAATCGCCTGCGCGCGCGCGCTCGCCAAACTTGCGCGTGAGGACGTGCCGGACGATGTCGCAGAAGCCTACGGCAAGCGCCTCAAATACGGGCCCGGATACATCATCCCGACGCCATTTGATCCGCGCCTCATCTCAACCATTCCGCCGGCGGTCGCGAAAGCCGCCGCCGACTCCGGCGTCGCACGCAAGCCGATCGAAGACCTCGCCGCCTACGGCGCCAGCCTTGCCGCCCGCACGGATCCTTCCGCCTCCTTCCTGCAGAAGATTTATTCGGCGCTGCGCACGGCGGAGACGCCGAAACGCATCGTCTTCGCCGAAGGCGAAGAAGAGGCGGTCCTACGCGCCGCCTACGCATTCCAGCAGGAGGGGCTCGGCAAGGCGGTCCTCATCGGGCGCGAGGAAATCATCAGCGAGGGCCTCAAAGCCGCCGGTTTGCCCGCGGACGCCAAGTTTGAAATCTACCATTCGCGTACAGCCCCGCACACTGCGCTCTATGCGGACTATCTCTATGAGAGGTTGCAGCGGCGAGGCGTCCTGCGGCGCGACGCGCTCCGCCTCGTCAACACCGACCGCAACGTCTACGCCGCCTGCATGCTCGCGCATGGGCACGCTGACGGCATGGTCACGGGCGTCACGCGTAACTTCAACGTCGCGCTCGAGAACGTGCGGTTGGCGCTGGAGCCTCGCCCAGGCGAAAGGCTGATCGGCCTTTGCATTATTCTCGCCAAGCACCGGACGCTCTTCGTTGCCGACACCAACATCACCGAACTGCCGACTTCGCAGGACATGGCGGCGATCGGCGTCCAGGTCGCGCATGCGGCGAAGGACCTCGGATATACGCCTAAGGTCGCCTTCATTTCGCATTCCAACTTCGGCAATCCGGATACAGAGCATTCGCGCCGCGTCGCCGGCGCCGTCGAAATCCTCGACGCGCGGCGGGACATCGATTTCGAGTATGAGGGCGAAATGACGCCGCGCATGGCGCTCAACGAGCGCGTGCGCGAGATTTATCCTTTTTCGCGTCTCAAGGGGGAGGCGAACGTGCTCATTACGCCCGGCGCGCACTCCGCGACAATCTCGACAAAGCTCCTCGGCGAGATCGGCGGCGCGACTGTTCTCGGGCCCCTCCTCATCGGTCTCGAGCGTCCCGTGCAGATCGCCCAGATCGGCGCGCGCGTTCCCGATATCGTCACGCTCGCCGCCATGGCCGCCTACAATCCCGACACTGAGCACCGTGAGTGGATGAAGCAGGGCGAGTGATGATCACGCAATCCTGAAGCCGGCGCCGCTTCTCTTGTGAGAATCGGGCGATAGGGTGCTCCAGTAAATGAGGGTAGCCATCATGAAACACCTAGTCCTTGCGGTCAGCATGTCGATCGCCGTCCCTTTCGCCGCGGCCGCTGCGCCAATCGCCGTCGAACGCCAGTTCGCGCCGAAGTCCGCGCTTGTCGATGCGCGCTTCGAGGCGTCGGACGAGGCGAGCGTCGTCGCTGTCGATCATGCGGCGTGGGGCAAGTGGCTCGACGCTTACGTCATGAAGGGTCCGACCGGGATCAATCTCGTCCGCTACAAGGCGGTCACGCCGGCCGACAAGACCGCCCTCGCCGCCTACATCGCCGCGCTTGAGGCGACGGACACGGCGGCGCTTTCGCGCAAGGAGCAGATCGCCCTCTGGTTCAATCTCTATAACGCCGCGACGGTGAAACTGATCCTAGACAATCCGGGGATCGCCTCAATTCAAGACATCAAGAAGCCCTGGGATACCGCCGTCGCCAATGTGAAAGGACGTGCGCTGACGCTCAACGACATCGAACACGGCATCATCCGCCCGCTCGCAAGGGATGCGCGCATTCATTACGCCGTCAATTGCGCGTCAATGGGCTGCCCCGATCTCGCCCGCACGCCGTTCACCGGCGCCGATCTTGAGGAAGCGCTCGACGACGCCGCGCGCGCCTATGTCAACCATTCGCGCGGCGTCAACGTCGCCAAAGGCAAGGTTCGTCTTTCCAAAATCTATGGCTGGTACCGCGACGATTTCGGCAAGGACGACGCAGCGCTGTTCGATCATATCCGTCAGTATGCGGAACCGGCGCTCGCTGCGAGTCTGAACGGCGTGAAGAAAGCCGCCGGCTATGACTACGACTGGGC
>CAZNXR010000126.1:0-6615 GCA_964576815.1 uncultured Caulobacterales bacterium
ATCCTTGCGCAGTCGGCGGCGTCCAACTGGTCGGAAGAGCAGATTACAGCGCTCTCCGTCTATGTTCATGCGCTTGGGGGCGGCGAGTAGCGTTCTAATGTGACCGGTGACAGAACTTGACCTCAAACGCGTCGAAACGGCGCTGAAGTCCGCCGGGGCCGCGACAGGCGTCGTCGCGATCGACGCCGTAGCGGTCAATAGCGCGGCGGCGCGCCAGCTCTACAAGAAGCGCGAGCCCATTTATCCAAAGCTCGTCTTCGGTCCGTTCCGCGCCGCAAAATGGGCGCTGCTCGTCGCAACGCTCAGCGTCTACTACCTGCTGCCGTGGATTCGCTGGCCGCGCGGGCCCGCCGAGCCCGATCAGGCCGTGCTCATCGATTTCGATGGCGCCCGTTTCTATTTCTTCTCTATCGAGATTTGGCCGAGCGAGCTTTACTTCGTCACCGGGCTTCTCATTCTCGCGGCGCTTGCGCTGTTCCTGGCGACCGCGCTCTTCGGGCGCGTGTGGTGCGGCTACACTTGTCCGCAGACGGTCTGGACCGATCTTTTTATCGCCGCCGAAAGGCTCATCGAAGGCGACCGGAACGCGCGCATCAAACTCGCCAAGGCGCCCTGGACCCCGGAAAAAATCCTGCGCAAGACGGCCAAGCACGCGGTCTGGATATTGATCGCCGCGGCGACGGGCGGCGCGTGGATCCTCTATTTTCATGACGCGCCGACAATCGCCGCGCAATTCTTCCGGGGTGCGGCGCCCTTGTCCGCCTATTTCTTCGCAGGAATTCTCACTTTCACCACTTATGTGCTCGCCGGTTCGATGCGGGAGCAGGTGTGCACCTACATGTGTCCGTGGCCGCGCATTCAGGCGGCGCTGACGGACGAGGAGTCGCTGCAAGTGACTTATCGCGCCGATCGCGGCGAGCCGCGCGGCCCCCACAAAAAGGGCGAAAGCTGGTCGGGTCGCGGCGATTGCGTCGACTGCAGGGCGTGCGTAGCCGCTTGCCCGATGGGCATCGACATTCGCGACGGCGCGCAGCTTGAATGCATCAATTGCGCGCTTTGTATCGACGCCTGCGACGAGGTGATGGCGAAGGTCGGCCGGCCGAAGGGCCTCATCGCCTATGACACTGACAAGAATATGGCGCGGCGCCGGCTTGGTGAGAAGCCGCGCTTCCGGATCGTGCGGGCGCGCACCGTCCTTTATTCGGCGGTTCTCGCTCTTGTCGGCGCGATCATGCTCGCGGCGTTTTCGGCGCGGGATACGACCGGGTTCAACGTCCTGAAAGACCGAACGCCGCCTTTCGTTAGACTGTCGGACGGGTCGGTCCGCAACGCCTACACGCTGAAGATCGTGAACAAGAAGAGCCAAGCGCGCGAATTCGTCGTAAGGCTCGACAGCACGGTGCCGCTCGCCCTGACGGCGGTTGGAACGGAGGCCGAAGACGGCGCCTTGAACTTGAGGATCGCCGGAGACGATGTCCGCGCGATGCGCGTGTTCGTAACCGCCGCGCCCGGCGCCGTCGCCGCCGCGTCCTTGCCGCTGATTTTCATGGTTGAGGACTCCGCTGGAGACAAAGCGTCCGCCCCGGCGGCCTTCATGACGGAGAGCAAGAAGTGAGAGCGGAATTTCACCTCACCGGCGGCCATGTGCTTGCGGCGCTTCTTGGCTTTTTCGCGTTGATCCTCGCGGCGAACGGGTCGTTCCTCTACTTCGCCGTCAAGACCTTTCCCGGCGAGAAGGAGAAGAAGTCCTATCGTCAGGGCCTCCTCTACAACGACGTCCTCGATGCGCGCGCGGCGCAAGAAGCGCTCGGATGGAGCGCGGCGATCGAGAGCGTCGTCACCGACGGCGAGGCTGTCACGCTTGTCGTTTCCTTTGCTGGAAGGAACGCCGCGCCGCTTGACGGCCTTCACCTCGCTGGCGCGCTCGAACGGCCGGCGTCGAGAGAGGGCGCACAGGAATTCGTCTTTACTCCCGCCGGTGTCGGACGATACAGAGCGGTGATCGCCGCCGGGCGCGGCGCCTGGGACCTTAAAGTCTCGGCGTCATCATCCGTCGGCGAACGATTTCAGTTTACGAACAGGGTGGACTTCCCATGAAAGCCGGCGCGGCTGTCGCCTGCCCAAGCGGCCTTGAGCCGGCCGCCGCGCCCGAGGTTTCGGGCGTTGTCGACGCTGCACCCTTCGTGAGGCGGAAGAATGGAACCGCGTCGCTTGACCTCGCGATCTTCGGCGCGAAATGCGCCGGGTGCATCGCCAAGATCGAGAAGGCGATGATGGGCCTTGGCGGCATGGAAAGCGCGCGGCTCAATCTCTCAACCGGGCGGTTGTCGCTCTCCTGGCGCGACGGCGCCGTATCGGCGGACGACGTCAGCAAACGACTTCATGCTCTCGGCTATCGCGCGGCGCCGTTCGACCTGAAGCTTGTCGAAAGCGATCACGACGAGGAAGGAAGAGAGCTGCTGCGCGCGCTCGGTGTGGCCGGTTTTGCGACGGCCAATGTCATGTTGCTTTCAGTCTCCGTCTGGTCTGGCGGCGCCGAGATGGGGAAGGCGACGGTCAGTTTAATGCACTGGGCGTCCGCGGTCATCGCCGTGCCGTCGGCACTTTACGCCGGGCGACCGTTCTTCCGCTCGGCGGTCAACGTTCTGAAGCGTGGGCGCACGAACATGGACGTGCCAATTTCACTCGCGGTCATCCTCGCGCTCGCGCTCAGCGTTCATGAATTCTTCGCCGGCGGCCCGCATGCCTATTTCGACGCAGCGGTGATGCTGCTCTTCTTTCTGCTCATCGGGCGGTATCTCGACCATCGTCTGCGCTGGCGCGCGCGCGAAGCGGCACGCGACGTCCTCGCTTTGCAGGCGGCGACCGCGCGGCGGCTTGGCGCGGGCGGCGCCGTCGAAAGCGTGCCGGCGCGCGATATCAGGATCGGGGATCGCCTGCTTCTCGCGCCGGGCGACCGCGTCCCGGTCGACGGCGTCGTCGCGGAAGGCGTTTCTTACGCGGATCTCGCTTTGGTCACCGGCGAAAGCGCGCCGGTGAAACTTGCGCCGGGTGATGCGCTCAGCGCCGGCGTCGTCAATCTCTCGGGCCGGCTCATTATAGTTGCGACGGAGACGCTTGAAACCTCTCTTATCGCGGACCTTGCCCGGTTGATGGAGGCGAGCGAACAGACGCGCGGACGCTATCGGCGTCTCGCCGACCGCGCCGCCGGGCTCTATGTGCCGGTCGTCCACACGCTTGCGATCGCGACTTTCGCGGGCTGGTATTTTCTCGCGGACGCGGGTCTGCGCGTCGCATTGCTCAATGCGATCGCCGTACTGATCATCACCTGCCCCTGCGCGCTCGGGCTCGCGGCGCCGGCCGTGCAAATCGTCGCCGCCGGACGCCTTTTTAAGCGCGGCGTGCTGGTGAAGTCAGGTGATGCGCTGGAGCGTCTGGCGGAAGCGCGGGCGATCATTTTTGACAAGACCGGCACGCTCACGCTCGGGCGCCCCGCGCTCCAGAACCGCGAGGAACTCCCGGGAGACGCGCTCGCCGCCGCGGCGGCGCTCGCGCGCATCAGCCGTCATCCCTTGTCGCGCGCGGTCGTCGATGCGGCGGGGCCCGGAGAAGCGGCCGAGGACGCGGTTGAATTCGCCGGTCTTGGCGTTGAAGGAACTTGGAACGGGATGCGCGCTCGTTTCGGCGCCGCCGGCTGGACCGGCGCTGCGCCCGGCGCCGAGCCTGCGCGCATGTCCGCGTGGCTGAAAGTCGGCGACCAGGCGGCCGTGCGGCTCCTCTTCGAAGATGCGCCGCGCGCCGATTCCGCCTTGGTCATCAGCGCCCTGAAGGAAAAGGGCCTCGAGGCCGAACTCCTTTCCGGCGATCGCGCGCCGGTCGCCGCGGCGATCGCGAGCGCGCTCGGCGTCAAACGCTGGCGCGCCGAAGTCGGTCCGAAGGAAAAAGCGGCGCGGATCGAGGCGCTTGTCGCTGCAGGCGCAAGGCCCGCCATGGTCGGCGACGGCCTTAATGATGCGCCCTCGCTTGCGGCGGCGCATGTCTCGCTCGCGCCGGGAACGGCCGCGGCGGCGAGCCAGTCCGCGGCTGATTTCGTCTATCTCGGCGACCGGCTCGGCGGCGTCCTCGAAGCGGTCGATGTTTCGCGCAAGGCGCGCCGGCGCCTGATCGAGAACTTCGCCTTCGCCGCGCTTTACAATTTCGTCGCGATCCCCGTCGCGGTGTTCGGATTCGTGACGCCGCTGATCGCGGCGGCGGCGATGTCCGGTTCGTCGGTCGTGGTCATTCTCAACGCCCTTCGGCTTTCAGGCAGGGGAAAGGCGGCGCGATGAGCGGTCTACTTTACCTTATTCCGATTGCGCTTTTCCTCGGAGGGGTGGGGCTTGCGGCGTTTCTGTGGGCGCTGAAGTCCGGACAGTTTGAGGACCCCGACGGCGCGGCGGCGCGCATCCTCCTCGACGATGATCTTGAGAGGGACGAAGGCGATCAGCGCCCGCGAATATCGCGATAAGCGTGCCAGCTCGCATGGCCGAGTAGTGGGAAGGCGATGGCGAGCCCGACGAAAAACGTCGCCACGCCCGCGGCCGTGATGACCGCGATCAGCCACGCCCAGAGCAGCATCGCGCCAGGGCTCTTCTTCCAGGCCCTGAGGCCGGTGGCGACCGCCGTAAAGGCGTCCGTGCGCTCATTCATCAGCATCGGAATGGAGACGACGGTTAGAAGATAGATCGCAAAGGCGATCAGGCCGCCGGCGAGGGTTCCCACCACAAGCATCGCGAGGCCCGGCGGCGTCGTCAGCGCAAACGCCATGAATTCGCTCAGCGGCATGTAATTGCCATTGGTGAAGAGCGCGTAGAGCAGCAAGGCGACGCGCGTCCAGACCAGCGCGGCGAACATCAGGAAAAAGCCTATATAAGCAAGTTGCAGCGGCGAACGCGGCCCGGCGAAACGCACGGGGAAGAGACGCGGCGGCTCGCCCGCCTCGATGCGCCGGCTCATCTCATAGGTGCCGACGGCGAGCAGCGGTCCGAAGATGGCGAACATCCCGAACGCGACTGGAATGAGCGAAGCATAGCCGGTTCGCCAGAGCGCCCACACGATGGCGCCGCCGCCGCCGATGACAAGCGCGCCGTAGCCAAGACTGAAATGCGGGGCGCGCATGAGGTCACGAAGGCCTGCGCCAAGCCACCGCCAAGGCGCATCGACGGTAAGGTTGGCGGCCGTTGTGTTCGTTCCGGTGGGTCCCATGACGCGCATTCAAACCAAAATCACGAAAAGCTGGTTGATGTGGGTCAAATTCAAGAAGGCGCGCAACCGACGGGGCCGGAGGAACGGCTGCGTCTCCCGGGTTTGAACCCGAGAACCCTAAATCAACATTGCGTTCGATGGGGCTAGCGCCGATCAAACTATTCACTAATTGCGAATGATTTGCGATAGCTTCTATGTTGGCCAAGCGGCCTTATTGGTCAACCAACGCTTCCGATAATAGCGCGAAGCGGGCGTCACAAAGGCCGCCGCATCGACGATCGCCGTCGTTCATCGAGGCTCGCGCGGCTTCTTCAGCGCCCATCCGGTATTCCGGCGAGAGGAATATGCGCGCGCTGTCGGCCGCGCAACAACTGACCGGACCGTCAGCGCTCTGCTGACGAAGCACCTCAGGGCCGGAAACATACGGCGTGTGGCGCGCAGTGTTTTCGCCGCTGTCCCGCCGCATGTGGAGGCCGCCGATTGGGTGGTCGACCGCTATCTCGCCGCCGCCAAGCTTAAGCCGGACGCCATATCGGCCTATCACTCGGCGCTTGAGCTGCACGGCGCCGCCTACACCGATGCGCCCGAAGTGCAGGCGCTGACGACCGGGGAGCCGAGGCTCTTTGAAACGCCGGACCTCACATGCCGCTTCTTGAAGCGGCCTCAGGGCTTTGTGGCGACACGTGATGTAACGACCGTCGATCGAGCCGGTCTTTCGGCGCCGGTGACGACGCTCGAACGCACCGTCGCGGATGTCTTTGACCGGCCCGACCTTGCAGGCGACGTAGAAGAGCTTTGGAATTCGTTGGCTCTCGTAGAGCGGCTCAAGACCGATGATCTCTTGCGCCAGGCCTGCGGGCTCAAGAATGCAGCCGCTGCGGGCGCGCTTGGTTGGTGGCTTCAGAGCCAGCAGGATCGGCTCGGCGTGCCCGAAAAAGCGCTTGAAGCGCTTCAGGCGTTGAAGCCCAGGCACCCGCAATATGTGCTGGGCGCAAAGAAGGGCGGCGCCAAGTCAGTCCGTCTCTGCCTGGAATATTCTTGTGCCGCGTGACCTGGCATTCTCCGGATTTGTGGGAGCGTAATGGTGCCCCCTCACGCGAGACACTGCCGCGCCTTGCTAGCGAGACCGGCCATCAGCCTGGCACGCTTGAGAGGGCTTCTCGTGGCTTTTCGGTTTGAAATCGATCAGTTCCCGCAGGTTCGTCGGCTGATGGGAACGGCAAGTCACAAGGTGCTCTGCCATTCCCGATGACGCGGCCATCAGATCCGGATTGGCCCGTTCCGGCCACTCAAGTCAGCGGTTCCTGTGCCCGCAATTCGGCGAGTCTGATCAAGAGCAGGGCGCCAAACAGTAAACCGCCGAGGGCGACC
>CAZNXR010000127.1:0-6561 GCA_964576815.1 uncultured Caulobacterales bacterium
ACCCGCCTCGGGGAGAGCGGGGCAATGCGGCGCTCTTCTGCTGCTCCCCCGCTTGCGGGGGAGCTGGCCCGCAGGGCCTGAGGGGGGCTCACTTTCCACAGGCGCCGGCGCCCGTTGATAGACCGCGCCCCCTCAGTCGGCTTCACCGACAGCTCCCCCGTAAACGGGGGAGCGTGGCATTGCGGCGCCCGGGTTCCTTACGCCGCCGGCCTTTTCCCGGAGAGCCCGTCCATGATGATTCGGTTGACGTCGATGAGGGGCTCGACGCTTTCCTTCTTGCGCATCACGTCGCTTGAATAGAGCGACACCCAGCGCGCGAGCGAAATGATCAGCGCCCTCGTCTCTGACGGCAGCTGGTTCTTCGTGTCCGCGCAGTCGCTCGCCAGCGTCGTCCACAGCGAGCGGTTGAGATGCACCGCGTCGATGAGCTGCTTCAGGTCTTCGCGGCCCTCGGCTGCGACCGCCATCAGTTTCCGCGTCGCTTCGGCGAAGGCCTTGTATTCGGCGTCGCGCGGGTGCGCCGTCGTCTTTTGCGCGCGGGCGTAGGCGTCATGCGACATGGGACAGTCTTTCCGTTTCGAAATCGATGAGAGCGCGGCAGGCGTTGAGAGCCCGGTAATAGGCGCCGTTGGCGACGGCGGCTGAAATCTTGAGGCAAAGCGAGAGCGCGCCGGGGTCGGTCACTGCGCCGGCGAATTCGGTGAGTCGCCGCTCGAACTCCGGAAAAGCGCTGCGCCGCGCCGCCGGATCGAGCGCCATCATCATCACCGGCAGATAGATGCGCCGGGCCGGCGTCGTCGCGTCTTCCGCTTTCAGAATATCGCGCTCGCGCAGGACATGCGCCTGGGTTTCGACGACGAACTCCGTCCGCCGGTCGCCGTTGACGATGACCGCTCCGTTGATGGCGATTTTCTCGCCCGGTTTGAGGGAAAGCTTGAGGCCCATTGCCCGGTTTCTCCGCCCTTCGGCGACTAGAGCCCGGCTTGGTTAAGGAAGCGCTATTGCCGCCTTGACGGCGCCCACGGGCCGGCCCTTCATGCGGCCCGAGCGAAGGAAGACCGGCATGGCCCGCAAATTCGACCGCGTTCCGGAATTGAGCCTCAAGGCGTTCACGCATGGTTCCCCGCGCGAGCGGCAGGACTTCGTCGTCGCGCTGATGGAAGGCTTCCAGTATTTCGGCTTCATCATTCTGAAGGACCACGCCGTCAGCCGTGACCTATTGCGTGGCGCTTACGCCATGTCGCGCGCGCTTTTCTCCCTGCCGGTCGAGGAGAAGCGGCGCTATCTCACCGGCGCGGACGGCCAGCGCGGCTACACGCCGTTCGGCAAGGAGCACGCGAAAACGTCGACAATCGGCGATCTGAAAGAGTTCTGGCATGTGGGGCGCGAATTCCCGCCGTCATCGCCGCTTGCGAAAACCTACCCCGCCAATGTCTGGCCGGAGCGTCCTGCCGAGTTTCGCGCGACGTTCCTTGCGCTCTATGACGCGCTCGAAGATGCGGGCTTTGCGATGCTCGAAGCGCTCGCCCCGTCGCTCGGCGTGGCTGACGACTATTTCCGCAAAATGGCGACGAACGGCAATTCGATCCTGCGTCTCCTCCATTATCCGCCAGTGCCGCCCGACGCCGACCCCAACGCCGTTCGCGCCGCCGCCCATGAGGACATCAACCTCATCACCATCCTCGTTGCGGCGGAAGGCGGCGGCCTTGAACTTCTCGACCGCGACGGCAAATGGCTTCCCGTCGATACGGACCCGGACAATCTCATCGTCGACGCCGGCGACATGCTGGCGCGCGCGACCAATGACGTCATCCCGGCGACGACGCACCGCGTCGTCAATCCGAAGGGTCCCAATGTCTCGCGCTATTCGATGCCGTTTTTCATGCACCCGCACTCGGAGGCCGTGCTCGATTGCATCCCGAGCTGCAAGGGCGCGGGCGCCAAGTACCCGCCGATCACGGCGGACGCGTTCCTGAAGCAGCGGCTGAAGGAAATCGGGCTGACGGCGTGACTTCCGCAGTGAAGGTGAGGCCGGCGACGACCGGCGATATCGAACTGATGCGTGCGCTGGAACGCCGCGCCGCGCAGAGGTTTCGCGCGATCGGATATGACTTCTGCGCTGACGGCCCGGTTCGTGAGGCCGAAGAACATCTTCGCTTGATGGAAAGAGGCGCCGATCTTGTCGCCGAGGTCGCAGGCGACTTCGCCGGTTTCGCCATGGCCGAACCACTCGACGGTGAAGCGCACCTTGTTGAAATCGACGTCGATCCTGCTTTTCAGGGTCGGGGCGTCGGTCGGCGCCTGATCGACGCGGTAGAAGATTGGGCCCAGCGTCAGGGGCTTTCCGGCCTGACCTTGACGACCTATCGCGACGTTCCCTGGAACGCCCCCTATTACGCCCGGCTCGGCTTTGCCCTATTTGAGCCCGGCGCGGAACGGACGGCCCTTCGCGCAACTATGGCCAGTGAAACCGCAGCGGGCCTCGCCTTCGCACCGCGCGTCGCGATGAGAAAAGAAATCGAACGATGACCACGGACATCCTCATCATCGGCGCCGGGCATAACGGGCTTACCTGCGCCGCCTATCTTGCTGCGGCGGGCTTATCCGTGCGCGTCGTCGAGCGGCGCGATGTTGTCGGCGGCGCCGCGGTCACCGAGGAGTTTCATCCCGGTTTCCGCAATTCAACCGCGAGCTATACGGTCAGCTTGCTCAACCCGAAGGTCATCGCGGACCTTGAGCTTTACAGGAACGGCCTCACCGTCGTCGAACGCGACATTTCGAATTTCTGGCCGCTCGGAACCGCGCCCGGCGAGTACTTGAAGCTCACCTTCGATCCTGCGCGCAACGCCGAAGAATTCGCGCGCCACTCAAAGGCCGATGCTGCGGCCCTCCCCCGCTATTACGAGGCGATCGACGCCGCGGCGGACGTGCTGCGCGATCTCGTGCTGCAGACGCCGCCCAATCTCGGCGGCGGGCTCGCCGATCTTTTCCGCGCGCTGCAAACGGGCGGGCGCCTCGCGCGATTGAAACAGGCGCACCAGACGCTCGTCCTCGATCTCTTCACGAAGTCCGCCGCCGAGTTCCTCAGGGGCTATTTCGAGCATCCATCGATCATCGGCGCTTTCGCTTTTGACGGCATCGTCGGCGCCTACGCCTCGCCCTATCATCCGGGTACGGCCTATGTGCTGCTGCACCACGCCTTCGGCGAGGTGAACGGCAAAAAGGGCCGTTGGGGCCACGCGATCGGCGGCATGGGCGCGATCACGGCGGCGATGGCCCGCGTCGCCGAAGCGCGCGGCGTCCTCATCACGACCGCCGCGCCCGTCGCGCAGGTGATCGTCGAGAACGGCCGCGCCGCCGGCGTCCGCCTCGAAAACGGCGAGATCATCCGCGCGCGGGCCGTCGTCTCCAACGTAAACCCGAAGCTTCTCCTCACCGGTCTTGTGGCGGCGAACGACATCGACCCCGTCGTCCGCAAGCGGATGGACAACTACGCCTGCGGCTCCGGCACGTTCCGTATGAATGTCGCGCTGTCAGAACTGCCGGATTTTTCCTGCCTGCCCTGTCGTGAGGTGGGCGAGCATCACCGCTCCGGCATCGTCATCGGCCCTGATGTCGATTATCTTGACCGCGCCTGGCTCGACGCGCGGCGCGACGGCTGGTCGAACGATCCGATCGTCGAGATGCTGATCCCCTCGACGATGGATGACAGCCTCGCGCCCACGGGCAAGCATGTCGCGAGCCTTTTCTGCCAGCAATTTTCGCCGGAGCTTCCCGGCGGGCGGTCGTGGGACGACGCACGCGAGGAAGCGGCCGAGACGATCATCGACGCGGTGACCAAATACGCCCCGAACTTTCGCGACTCGATCATCGCGACGCAGATCCACTCCCCGCTCGACCTTGAACGCAAGTTCGGCCTCGTCGCCGGCGACATTATGCACGGGCGCCTGTCGCTCGATCAGATGTTCTCGACGCGCCCGCAGCCGGGCTTTGCGGATTACCGCATGCCGGTGAAAGGGCTATATCTCTGCGGCGCCGGCGCGCATCCGGGCGGCGGCGTCACCGGCGCGCCCGGCCACAACGCCGCGCGTGCGATCATTGAGGACTTCCGCGCGCGGAAGATTCCGGCGTGAAATTGGCGCCTTTTCCCGTTCGCTCTCTCCTGAAAATTTGAGCCTTTCCGCGGGGTCCAGCCCGAAAGTACGTATTTTGGGGTGGTGAAAATGCGTAGATTTCAGTCGCCTTCTCGGTTCGCTCATCCAGGGGCCGCGCATAGCGCGGAACCATGGATCCATGCCTCCGCTCGTGGGGAAAGGCGGACCCCGGATCGGCTTCGCCTTCCGAGGTCACGGAGTTCGTTGGGGCGTGATTGTTCAGTCCCGCGCGATGCCTTCATCGGCGGGTTGTTCCTTCGCGTCGCGCGGTCAACTATCGTCGAACCGCGCGACAAACCGGACTTGTCAAAGAACCCGCTTCTCAGCGGCCGTAAACGCAAAACGCGCCGGGAAGGCGTTCCCCGGCGCGATGATTAAGATTTATGCCTAAACAAATTCAAAGTCAAGAGAATAATCAGGGTAAATAATTATGGTTAACGCGCGGAGGGCGGGGTCTGCCCCGCCTTCTTCACCGCGACCGGCTGGGTAAACCCCGCCCTACGGGACCGCCGCGAGTTCCTTCACCAGCCGCACGACGACGCGGGCGGTCGCCAGCATCGGGTCGCGTTCGGGGTTAAGTTCCACGATGTCAGCGCCGATCAGCGGCCCTTTGATGCGGCGGATGATCGCCAGCATGTCGAGTGTTGAGAGCCCGCCTGGCTCCGGGTGCGAGACGCCGGGGGCGAAGGCGGGATCGAGCCCGTCGAGATCGATGGAGAGATAAAGCGGCGCGGCGAACATCGACGCGGGAATGCGGTCTGTCTCATGCGCGCCGAGGATCGTCACGCCGTAGCGCTCGGCCTGCGCTTTCTGATGCGGATCCCAGCAGCGTGCGCCCAAGACGACATGGCGCGCGATGAGGCCCGCTTCATGCGCGCGGGCGAATGGCGATGCGTGGCTGAAAGGATCGCCCTCATAATTCTCATGCAAATCGGGATGGGCGTCGATGTGGAGGAGGTTGACCGGCCCATGCCGCCGGGCGACCGCTTTCAGGATCGGGAACGTCACCGAATGATCGCCGCCGATCGATAGCGGCCGCTCTCCGGCCGCGATCGCCGCCGCAACGCTCGCCTCGATGATATCGCGCGCCGCAGCGCCGTCTTCGGGAAGCGCGGGAATATCGTATCCGGCGATCGCTTCGCGCATCGGCGTCAGGTTGATCGAATAACCGCTTGAGGCTTCGCTTGTTAGAAGCCGCCTGACGACCGATGGACCGAGCGCGGCCCCGCGCGCGTGGCTGGAGCTTGCGTCCCATTCGAAACCGAGGATGCGTGTGCCGGGCATCGAAATGACCTTGTTAACGCCGTCTTATCACAATCCACGGCGCATCAGCATGCAGGCGAACGGAACGCCGCCGATTGTCGCGCTAGCGGGGGAAATCGTCTTGAACCCGCGTCCGGCGTAGAACGCTTCGGCGGTGAGGCTCGACAGCACTTCCATCTCGGCGCAGCCGGCCGCGCGCGCCTCGTCGAAACAGCGCTCGATGATGGCGCTGGCGCAGCCGAGCCCCAGATGGTCCGGATGCGTGCCGAAATGGCGAAGATGCCCACGGCCGTGCTCGGCGTTTCCTTGCGGGGGCGCGAGGCTCCAACCGCCGCAGGCGAAAGCCGTCTTCTTCCGCTCACAGAGGAAATACCGCGCAGATGAGAGAAGCTGAATATTGGCGCGCGTCATCGCCGGCAGCGACGCAGCGAGCACATCGTCGCGATACCAGCCGCGATAGAGCGTCGCGTACGACGCCGCGAGCACGTCCGACACCTTGCGCGCGTCATCGCTCGTCGCGACTCGCAAGGAGAACGGGGACTCGCTCACCCCTTGCCTTTTGTCTTCGTCTTGCCCGGCTCGGCGTGCTTCTCGATGAACTCGATGATCTTGCCGGCGACATCGACGCCCGTCGCCGTCTCGACGCCTTCAAGGCCGGGCGAGGAATTGACCTCCATCACGACGGGCCCGTGGTTCGAGCGCAGCATGTCGACGCCGCAGACATTGAGCCCCATCGCCTTCGCGGCGGAGATGGCGGTCGAGCGCTCCGCCGGCGTGATCTTGATGTTCTCCGCAGAGCCGCCGCGGTGAAGGTTCGAGCGGAACTCGCCTTCCTTGCCCTTCCGCTTCATCGACGCGACGACCTTGTCGCCGACGACGAGGCAGCGAATGTCTTCGCCCTGCGCTTCCTTGATGAACTCCTGCACGAGGATGTTGGTGTTGACCCCGCCGAAGGCCTGGATGATCGATTCCGCCGCGCGCTGCGTTTCGCCGAGAACGACGCCGACGCCTTGCGTTCCTTCGAGCAGCTTGATGATGACGGGCGGCCCGCCGACCATGCGGATGACGTCCGCCGCGACGCTCGTCTTGTGGGCGAAGACGGTGACCGGCAGGCCGACCCCTTTGCGCGCAAGGAGCTGCATCG
>CAZNXR010000128.1:0-6554 GCA_964576815.1 uncultured Caulobacterales bacterium
TGATCGCGTTCGGGAAATGATCGATTTGCCCGGCGACGCGCGAAAGCGGCAGCGTGCGCGCTTCAACGAAGGAAAGCGCTTCGGCGCCGTTCGCGATGACAGCCGCACCTGCGGCGAGCATCTCTCCATTATCAAGGCGCACGCGCACGCCATCTTCGGAAGCCGCCAAATCAACAGCGCGGGCTTCGATAACGCGCGCCGACCGCGCAAGCACGCGAACGAATGAACGCGGATCGATGACGCCGCCCTGATGGAAGTAGAGACCGCTATCGCGGCCGCTAATGAAGTCCGGCGGCAACAGGCGGGCGGCGAGGATGTTATTCGCCCAATGAGCGGCTTCGTCGGTGAGCGAAGGAACGCGCACGCCGCAAGCGTTGAAGAAGCGCTCGCCGGTTTCGCACGACAACCGCGCAATCACGCGCAAAGCATGCAGATAGGCGGCCGCGAAAAAGCGCGAAGCCGGACTTTCCCCTAAATCGAGCCGGGGCATGATGAGGCCGGCGGGATTGCCCGACGCTCCTGCGCCGAGCCCTTTGGGATCGATAATGACCGATTTGAGGCCCGCGGCCGCAGCAGCGTCCGCAAGGCTGGCGCCCGCGACGCCGCCGCCGATGATCGCGAGGGTCTCGCCCGGCGGTATCGGATTTGCGCGCGCCGAAGGAAACCACGGCGCGCGCTTCGACGTCTGATCGGGCGCGTCGATCCGCGCCGTCAACATTTCACGCTTTCGTCCGTAGCCGGGTCGCTTTTCAACGCTGAAACCCGCCGCCTCCAGGCGGCGTCGCACATCGCCTGCGACCGTAAACGTCGCGGCCGTTGCGCCTCTTGCTGAAAGGCGTGCAAGTCGGCGAAGGACGGCCTCGCTCCACATTTCCGGGTTCCTCGCCGGCGAGAACCCGTCAAGAAACCAGGCATCGACCTCGGCCTCGCAACCTTCCAGCAGCTCGCGCGCATCGCCGAATCCAAGCGTCAGCGTGACGCCGCCGGACCATCGCAATTGATGGAACCCGCATAGCGGCGGGGGAAAGCTGTCCGCGAGCGCGGCGACTCCTGCGCTAAACTGCGGCCAGGCTCTCCCCGCACGACGCAGATCATCCGGATGCAGAGGGAATTTCTCAAAGGAGAGAAAATTGAGCTGTGCGTCGGGCCGGCGCACCCTGCGCCATAGCGCAACGGCCGACAGAAAGTTGAGGCCCGAGCCGAAACCGAGCTCGCCGACTGTAAAGCGACGCACATCCGCGAAGCGCCGTTCGAGATCGTTGCCTTTGAGGAAAACGTGCTCGGTTTCCTCTGCGCCGCCGCCGGAGAAATAGATGTCATCAAAAAAAATGGACCGGGGGGCGTCCGCCTCCCAGTCCACTCGCGCGTAGTCGATGATGCGCCCGTCCGTCATGAACGGGCTGATAGGTTACTTGCCGCCGAACGAAAAGAACTTGTCGAAGGCGGGCGCGAAGGAGAACGCCGTCGCATAGGACTTGGTCATCGGCTCGAAGGCGGCGCGGGCGGCCTCGGCCGAGGCGTCGGTCAGCGAGCGGAACCGCGCAGCGCGGGTGTCGAACAGTTTCGTGAAATAGTCGCGCTGGATCTCGAAGGCGTCGGCGGCCGATTTGGCGCGCGCGAGTTCATTGGCGAACGCCACGGCGTCGGTGATTTCTTCCTGCGTCGCCGTCAACATGTCGGCGTTAACGCTCTTGATGCGCTCGTTCGCGGCGTCGAAGCCGTCGCGGGCGGCGGCGAGCGCGTCCTCGGTCTCGGCGCGGAACTTCTCGGCAGTGTCGTTGAAGGTTTTCAGCGCGGTCTCATACTGGTCGCGCGCGGCGTCCGACCAGTTGTTGACGGCGCCGAACGCGGTCTCCGCGCCGTGCTCGATGGTGTCTTCGATGTCCTTGGCGACGCGGCGCGTCGGGGTTTTCTTGGCAGCGGCCATGATGGGCTCCTCGCTTTGTTGCTCAGCCCGGAAAGGGCGGCCGCGCCATGTTGCGGCGCAGCATAACCGGCCCGGTAGACTAATCTTTGCGATGCAGCAAGTGCTAGGAGGTTAACTTGGTCAGGGAGTCGAGAGACGCGTAGCCGTCGGCCGGCACTCCGGCGCTCTGCTGCCAGGCCTTAAGCGCCCTTTTCGTCCCAGCACCGATCACGCCGTCGATCGGTCCGGGATCGAAACCTTTGTCTTTCAGCGCCTGCTGCAGGGTCTTGCGCTCTTCTAGGGATAGTGCGCGATCCGACCGCGGCCAAGGCGCGCTAACCGGCTTGAACCGGCCGGCAAAATGATCGGCGAGCATCCCGACCGCCAAGGCGTAGGAGGTCGAGCGGTTGTATTTCAGGATCGCCTCGAAATTCTCAAACACGAGGAAAGCCGGTCCCTTCGCGCCTGCGGGCAACAGGATCCGGCCCCTCATGTTCGGGTCGAAATCAGCCGCGAGATTGACGCCGACCCCGGAAATGCCGGCGCCAGCCCATTCGATGACCGCCTTCGTCACATCAACGTCGGCGAGCGCATAGTCGAAGCCGCTTGGCAGCGTGACCTCGAAACCCCACGGCGCGCCGCCACGATAGCCTGACGCGCGCAGATAATTGGCGGTTGAGGCGAAGACGTCGTCGAGGTCGGACCAGATATTGCGCTTGCCGTCCCCGCCATGATCGACGGCGTAAACGAGATAGGTCGTCGGGATGAACTGCGTCTGGCCCATCGCGCCTGCCCAGGATCCGCGAAGCTGGCCCCGTTCAGCATAGCCGTTCTGGAGGATCTTCAGCGCGCCGATCAACTGTTCGCGCCCATACGCGGTGCGCCGGCCTTTCCAGCCGAGCGTCGCCAGCGCCCCGAATACATCATGATCGCCCATGACGGCGCCGAAAGACGACTCAAGGCCCCAGATCGCGGCGACAATCTCCTGATCGACGCCGAACTCCGATTCGATTCGGTCAAGAAGCTGCTTGTTTTCTGCGACTTTCACCTGACCATCGCTGATGCGTTTGGTGGAGATTGCGCTGTCGAGATAATCCCAGACCGAGCGGGCGAATTCCGGCTGGTTATCGTTCAGCTCGAAAACGCGCTGGTTCATCACGATGCCGTCGAACGCTTGATCGATGATGTCGCGCCTGACACCGGCAGCCGCAGCCTCGGCGCGGAAGCCCTTCAGCCAGTGTTCGAAACTTGGATCGTCGGCGATCGCAGGCTGCATCGCCGACGCCAACGCGACTGCAAAAAAGACTGTCAAGAACCGCATCGCCAACGCGCCCCCGGGGCTACAGAAACAAACCTCGCCTACGCCCCTTTAAGGTCGATCCTGACAATCTCACAAGGCCGGATTGCGGCGGGAACGGGATCAAACCTCGATTGCCGCCAATATCCTCGCAAACGCCGTCCCGGCGGCGGTTGCTTCTTGAGGGGTAGGGGCCGCTCTGCAACAGTCGCGCGCTCGTCACCAGCTCCCGGCATTCGGCATTGACGCCCAGGGCTCCTGCGGCGGCAGGTAGTCGCCGCGCTGGAGCAGTTCAATTGAAATGCCGTCGGGTGAGCGCACGAACGCCATATGGCCGTCGCGCGGCGGGCGATTGATGACGACGCCCAACGCGGCAAGGCGCGCGCACGCGGCGTAGATGTCATCGACGCGGTAGGCGAGGTGGCCGAAATTGCGCCCTCCCCGGTATTCCTCCGAGTCCCAATTATAAGTCAGTTCGATCATCGGCGCCTTGCGCGCCCGCGCGGCCTCCGCGTCGCCCGGGGCGGCAAGAAAAATCAGCGTGAACCGGCCTTTTTCATGATCGGAACGGCTGATCTCAACGAGTCCGAGCCCATCGCGATAAAAGCGCAGCGACGCTTCCAGATCTGAAACGCGCACCATGGTGTGGAGATAGTTCAAGTCGCGGCTCCTTTCGCGCGTTCGATCGCCAACTCTTCTTCAAGGTAGCCGGGGCGCCGCGCGTGATAGCGGCGCATCGTGGCGGCGACGATCGCAATCCATACGATCAAAAGGCCGAAATAATAGCCGATAAGCAAAATATCGCTGATCCAGAGCATCGCGACCGTCTCCCCGTCATCGCGATTGAGAAGCCGTTCAGCGCCCTCAACCGGGACGGCGCGCGCAAGACGCTCGGCGTCCGGCGACATGCCGAGCGAGCCCATCATCCAGGAAATCGCGCCCAGAATGTAGAAAGTGACGGGCAGCGCGAAAACAAAGGCCGTCACCGCAGCCAGCGCATATTTCGGCAGCCGAGGAAAATGGACGCGCTCGAAGGCGGCGCTGAACTGCGCCTCGCTGAGGCCCGCGACCGACTCCGGATCGGACTCGCTTCGGCGCCGCCAATCGAGCGCGGCGCTTTCGCGGATGTCAGCGCGCGTCCGTTCAGCCCACCGCCAATAGTAAAGCGTGGCGAAGCCGAGTGCGCCAATCGCCGCCAGAAAGACTTGAACCATAGCCTATCAGTCTCCGCTGCGCGCGCGCGCCACCGCATCGGCGAGCGAGCGGCCGAAGCTCATGCGCTCGTCAGGGGACAGAAAGGCGCCGAGAACGAGCGAACGGCCTCTTGAGACGACGCGCACCTGCGCCTCGTGCTCTTCGGGGCGGTCGATGACGACCCGCGTCCACGTCGGTTGCAGACGCCAGCGCGATTCATGGCCCGAGGGTAGAACTCTGGAAACGCGCATCTCGCCGCCGCCTATGATGACCCGTTCGCGCAGACGACCTTGCCGATAGGAAATCCGGAAGGCGAGCCAGACGAGGAAAACATCAAGACCGCAAAATCCGATCACCGGCCAGGCGCCGATCGAGAAGAAGTAGACCCCGAAAAGGATATTGGCGCCGATGACGATAGCCATAACAGCGAGGAAACCTGCATTGGGCAGCGAGCGATTGGGGTGCAGCACGGCGTCGAAGACCGCGTCGCTGCGGTCTCCGGCGTCTCTGGCGCCGAGCGCGCGCCCCTTCTCGTCCGGGGCCAAGTCTTCAACGGCGGCGTCTTGTCGCTTCATGGCGACCTTATAGCGCCGCAAGGGGCTGGCGTCAGCGCCAGCGTTGACGCGGGGACGGCTGCAATCGCATGGTCAAACCGCTTTTCGGTGAATGGATGGCGAAGTTGACACGGGTCGCGGCCGCGGAGGTCTATGAGCGGTTCAAGGCGGCCGCGCCCACGCCCGTGACCGAGCTCGTTTATCGCAACAATTTCGAGCTTCTCGTCGCGGTGGTCCTCTCGGCGCAGGCGACGGATGTCTCTGTGAACAAGGCGACGCCTGCGCTCTTTGCGATCGCAGGCACGCCGGCGAAGATGCTTGCGCTCGGCGAGGAAAGGCTCAGCGCCTACATCAAGACGATCGGCCTATGGCGTTCGAAGGCGAAGAACGTGATCGCGCTGTCGAGGAAATTGATCGAAGACCATCACGGCGAAGTACCGCAGAGCCGTGAGGCGCTGGAGGCGTTGCCCGGCGTTGGGCGCAAGACCGCGAATGTCGTCGCATCGGTCGCGTTCGGAGCGCCGGCGATCGCGGTCGATACGCACGTCTTTCGCGTCGCCAATCGCACCGGCCTTGCATCGGGCAAGACTCCGCGCGCGGTCGAGGACGGGCTGATGAGAGTGACGCCGCCCGAGCTTCTTCACGACGCGCATCACTGGCTCATTCTCCATGGACGCTATGTCTGCAAGGCGAGAACCCCGGAGTGCTGGCGGTGCTTCATCACCGATCTCTGCGCCTTCAGACCGAAGACGCTTGCGCCGGGGTCCGTTCCCGCAAAAAAAGCGGCGAAAAAGCGCGCCGTCAAAGCGCGCGCGAAACCGAAGAAGAAGGCCGCATGACCGCCGCAGGGACAGACCGCCTGATTGTCGCGCTCGACCTTCCGTCAGTGGAGGAAGCGCGCGCCGCCGTGACGATGATCGGCAGCGCTGCCTCATTCTACAAGATCGGTTATCAGCTCATCCCGGTCGGCGGACTCGATCTCGCGCGCGAATTGTCTGAAGCGGGAAAGAAGGTCTTTCTCGACTTCAAGTTCCATGACATCGGCGCAACGGTTGAGCGCGGCGCAGCTTCGGTTGTGAAACTCGGCGCCGATTTCCTGACCGTTCACGCCGAACCGCACGTGCTCAGCGGCGCCGTCGCCGGGCGCGGCGGCGACAGACGCCTGAAGTTATTGGGCGTCACGGTGCTGACGAGCCTCACGCAGGAGAGCCTGGCCGACAGCGGGATATCAATGCGCTTGGAAGACCTTGTGTTGCGGCGCGCGGAATTCTGCGCGAAAGCGGGCGCAGACGGTGTTGTCGCTTCCGCGCGCGAGGCGTCGGCGATCCGCCAGCGATTCGGCGACGAACTTTTGATCGTGACGCCCGGCGTTCGCCCGGCAGGCGCAAACGCCGATGATCAGGCGCGCATCGTAACGCCCTCGGACGCGATCCGCGCCGGCGCGGACCATCTCGTCGTCGGGCGCCCCATTGTCAACGCGAAAGACCCATGCGCCGCGGCGCATGCGATAGGTGATGAGATCGCAGGCGCTAATCGGCCGCGTTGAGAGCCCAGTCGTAGTCATAGCCGGCGGCTTTCTTCACGCCGTTCAGACTCGCAGCGA
>CAZNXR010000129.1:0-6545 GCA_964576815.1 uncultured Caulobacterales bacterium
GCCATGGTGAAGGAAAGGTTCGCGCCGGACTGCCGCGAGGGGCTTTGCACGATCATGTCGATGTTGACGCCCGCGTCGGCGAGAAGACCGAAGATCATCGACGCGCGGCCGGGTTCGTCCGGAACGCCCATCAGGCTGATCTTCGCTTCGTCCTTCGACAGGGTGACGGCGCTGACAATCTGCTTTTCCACGATCTCATCCTCATCGCAGATGACGGTGCCGGGGCTCGCGCGGTCCGGATCGTCGAAACTTGAAAGCACGCGTACGCGAACCTTGTAGGCCATCGCAAGCTCGACGGAGCGGGTCTGCAGGACCTTGGCCCCGAGCGAGGCCATCTCCAGCATCTCCTCATAGGACACCCGGTCGAGCCGCCGGGCCTGTTTCGATATGCGCGGGTCGGTCGTGTAGACGCCATCGACATCGGTGTAGATGTCGCACCGCTCCGCGCCGAGCGCAGCGGCGAGCGCGACGGCGGTCGTATCAGAACCGCCGCGACCGAGCGTTGAAATGCGGCCCTCCGGCGCTATGCCCTGGAACCCGGAGACGACGGCGATTTCGCCATTGTCGATCGCCTCGCCGAGACAGTCTTCCGGAATGTCCACGATGCGCGCCTTACCGTGGGCGCTGTCGGTCTTGATCGGCGCCTGCCAGCCCTGCCAGGAGCGCGCACGGTAGCCCATTCTCTGCAAAATAAGGGCGACAAGGCCCGAGGAAGCCTGCTCGCCGCTCGCAACGACGACGTCATATTCGACATTTCGGACATCGAGCGCAGGGTCCGGCGGCCCGGCTTCGGCGCACAGCGCCACAAGCCGGTTCGTCTCGCCCGCCATCGCCGAGACCGCAACCGCGATCGAATGGCCGGCGTCCGCCTCGCGCTTGATGAAGGCCGCCGCGCGGCGCATCCGCTCGACATCCGCGACCGAAGTGCCGCCGAATTTCATCACTATGCGCGCCATGCGATCGATCGCCGCCTTTTCATCGTCTGAATATGAGCCCATCTATAGAAATCGGTCCTTTGGGCGCAAGCGGGCCGAAAGGCCGGCCGAATCCGGGTAATCGCAAGGCGGCGCGACATGCAGACGGCGGGACAAACCATCGATCCGGCGGAAGTCGAGAAATTCTCGAGGATCGCTGACGAATGGTGGGACCCGTTCGGCAAATTCAAGCCGCTGCACAAATTCAACCCTGCCCGTCTCACCTACATCCGTGACGCGCTTTGCGCGCATTTCGGCCGGAACCCGCAGGACAAACGCCCGCTAGAAGGCTTGCGTCTGCTTGATGTCGGTTGCGGCGGCGGGCTGGTGTCAGAGCCGATGCGCCGGCTCGGCGCGGCGGTCACCGGCATCGACGCCTCGGAACGCAACGTAAAAACGGCGACGGTCCACGCGCGCGGAGGCGGACTCGATATCGACTATCGCGCAGCGACGGTCGAGGCGCTCACGGAAGCCGGCGAAAAACCGTTCGACGTCGTCCTTAATCTTGAAGTCGTCGAACATGTCGCCGATCCCGCCTTCTTTCTGAAAACTTCGGCGGCGCTCGTGGCGCCCGGCGGCATGATGATCGTCGCCACGATCAACAGAACGCTGAAGGCCTTCGCCCTCGCCAAGGTCGGCGCAGAATATATTCTCGGCTGGCTGCCGCGCGGCACCCATGACCCGGCGAAGTTTCAAAAACCTGAGGAAATCGGGGCAGCGCTGACCGCAGCGGGCATGACGGTCACGGCTGGGGCCGGCGTCGCCTACAACCCGCTGCTCGACGTCTGGCGCGTTGTGGAAAACACGGACGTCAATTTCATGGTGACCGCCGTAAAGCCTTGACCGATCGCTTCATTTGAGGCCGGTTCCGGCCGATGTTCCGTATCCCTCGTAGTTGAGTCCGGCCGTCGTCAAGAGCAATTGGGCCGACCCGAAATATATTTTGTCGACACGGCGACGGCGCTAGACCCTATAAAAAGCGAACCGTAAGAAGCCCCCGTCGGGGCGCCAAGGGGTTTCATTTCATGTCGATATCCATGCTTCAAGCCGGCCTGCTGGCCGCCGGGCTTGTTTTTCTAATCGGCGGCTCGGTTTTCGCCGTCCTCGCCGCGCGGATCGCCGCGGCGGGTCGTGCTGCGCAGGCAGATGCTGCGATTCGCCTGGCGGCGAGCGAAGAACTAGCGGTCGCGGTCAAGCGCCTTGCGGAAAAGGTCGAGCAGTCGCTGGCTGCGCGCGACGCTGCAATCGAGAATGCGTTCCTTCGCCACAATGACGCCTGCATGGCCTCCGTCCAGACGTCTCTGGCCGCCCAACCCGCCGTTGCCTGCGCGCATAACGGCGACGCGACGACGCAGCTTACTGGCGATCATCACGACGCCGACGATCATCGCGCGATGATCGGTGCGGAAAGTGAAGACGCGACGCGGCCCTCTTTCCTTTCCCGGCTGTTCCGCCGTTACGACTGATCCGGCAGTCCCGCCTCGACGATCGCGGCCAGCTTGGGCCAGGCGCGCTCGAGGGCGCCGAGCGTCGCCGCGTAGCCGTCGATAACGGCGAGGTCGTAAGACTTCCAATCCCGTAGCTGGACGCCGGCGACCGGCGGCGTGACCAGAATGTCGGCCGGGCTTTCCTTGGGCCGCGATTCCTGGCGCGAGGTCGCCGCCCTCATCAGCAAGCTGACGATCGGCGGCGCCGAACGGAAGCCGTGCCGCCACACCCACGGAAGAAATCCCGGGGGATCCTCGAAGGCGTCAGGCGAGATCGAACCTTCGCGCGCCACATCGACGCCGATCGTCACGCCGCGATGAAGGCTGTTCATGAGGTCGGTGGGGAAATTGTTCATGACCGCGCCATCGACGAGAAGTTCGCCGTCGGCGACGACAGGCGGTAAGATTCCCGGCAGCGAGATCGACGCGCGGAGCGCGTGACGCAGCAGTCCGCGCCGATGTATCCTTGTTACGCCGCGCGTCATCTCGGAAGACGTGCAGAAAAAAGGCGTCTCCAGATCCTCGATCAGCGTGTCGCCGAAATGACGCTTCAGGCGCTCTTCGACTCGCTGGCCGCGCGTCAGGGCGACGACCGGCAGGACATGATCGCCCAGGGGATTCGATGAAACAAAGGCGTCCCGCACGCGCGCCTCAATCTCCTCATCGTCCCACCCCATGGCGACGCAGGCGGCGATCACCGCGCCCATCGAGGCGCCGCCGAGAAAGTCGATCGGCACGCGGCGTTCGCGCAGCGCCTTGATTGCGCCGATATGGGCGTAGGCGCGCGCGCCGCCGCCTGACATGACGACGCCGACCGACACGCCGGCGAGAGCGCGCGCGAGCCGCTCCAGGGTGCGCGGCCCGGAAACAGGAAAAACGCGGTGGGCGTCGACGGCGTCGACCCAATCCGCGACGCTGCCTGACTTCGCGCCCTCATGCAGCATGGCGACATCGACAAGACGGAACTTTCTCGCCGGCGAATCTTCGGTGAGCGTCAAGGGAAAAGGCCGCGGCGGCCGCGCGTCCTGCCGGGCGAAGACGATGAAGCGGTCGGCATGGCGCAGGGCGAAGCGGTACTCCGGGCTGTCGGCGACACGCGCCGGCAGAAGCGTCACGTCATGCGCGCTTTCAATCCGCTCGAACTCGCCGTCCTTAAGCAGGTCCGGCGCTTCTATCAGCGCTGCGCGCCGGCCATAGCGCTCGATGATCTTCACGACGGCTTTCGCTCTGGCCTCGATCTCGATCGACGGCGAGGCCCCGATCAGCGCAAAGACGCTGGGGCGCGCGCGCGCAAAGCTCATGGTCGGATGGCGCGCGCGTGCGACGATGGAGTTGGCGAGGGCGTGCGCAAAGTCCGCGCAATTATCGAGCAGCCAGTCCGCGTCGGCGCGATCGAACGCGAGCAGCTCGGTGTCGCGCAGCGCGTAGGCGGAGGCCGAACGCGCCTCGCCGGCGAGAAACGACATCTCACCGACGGGTTCGCCGGCGCGCACATAGCCGACGACTTCTTCGCCGAAGGAGTCCCGGCGCACGACGATCAACCGGCCGGCGAGAACGAAATAGACGCTGTCCGGCGGGTCGCCTTGCCGGAATAGGTCCAGCCCGCCCGTCAGCGAAAACCAGCGCGCGCGCTCCAGAACGAGTGCGAGCGACTCGTCGTCGAACAGGTCGAAATTCTTGAACTCGCGACAGCGGCGAGCGAGCGGCAGCATCGGACGAGAAGAGACCGATACGCATGGCGCTGGCAAGGGCGCCGGCGGACGGAGCCGTCAGTTGACTTTCTTCTTGTCGGCGACGGCGCCCGGCGTCGCCGGCAGCGGCGCGATCGCCACCCCCTCGTCGACCAGCTCCGTCACTTCAGCGCCGGTCGCCTCGCCGTAAATGTCGCGGTGCTTCGTTTCGCCGTAATGGATGCGGCGAGCCTCTTCGGGGAACCGTTCGCCGACATAGTCGAAATTCTTCTCGACATAGTCCCGCGCCCGGCGGGCAGCTTCCGTCATGGCTTCGCGCATCTCCGCCATGCGCGTTGAACGAGCTTGCGCCGTTGCGCCGGCGCTGCGCACGAGCGACGGGGCCATGATCGCACGCTCGACCTTCGTTGAGGCGCAATATGGACACTCAAGCCGGCCCTCGCCCGCTTGCGCGTCAAAGTCCTCACTTGATCGGAACCAGCCCTCGAACTCGCATCCTGACCCGCAGTTTAGTTTGTATTTTATCATTGGTCGGTTCTGATCACGCGGACTGGATGTACAAGGGCGGACGCGTCGAGGGAAAGGCTCGGGATCTGGCTGCGCGCAGTCCCAACACGTCTGATATCTATATCAGCGAAGATAACGCCAGGTTCATCGCCGCGCGCCTCTGTCAAAATGTCGCCCCACGGCGCTATCACCATCGAGTGACCGAATGTCTCGCGGCCGTCTTCGTGGACGCCGCCTTGCGCCGGCGCGATGACGAATGCGCCGCACTCGATGGCGCGCGCTGTCAGCAGGGTTTTCCAGTGCGCCCGGCCCGTCTGCCGGGTGAAGGCGGCCGGCACGCAAAGGACTTCGGCGCCCGCTTTGGCGAGGGCGCGATAAAGCGCCGGAAAGCGCAAATCGTAACAGATCGAAAGACCGAAGGCCGCAAGCGGCGTCTGAGCGATCACCGCTTCCCCGCCCGGCTCATAGATCCGGCTCTCGCGCCAGCTTTCGCCGTCGGCGAGGCTGACGTCGAACATGTGGATTTTGTCGTATCGCGCGGCGATCACGCCGTCGGGCCCGAAAAGAAAAGACCGGTTGGCGAGCTTTCCATCCGCGCGGCGCACCGGCATCGAACCGATGAGCAGCCAGACGCCATGCTCGGCGGCGGCGGCGGCGAAGGATTCAACTTCCGCCAGCCCCTCGCCTTCCGGCAATGACGCGGCGAGGCGCGCACCGTCGCGATCGATGGCCGTGGTCATCTCAGGCGTTGCTATAAAATGCGCGCCGCCGTTCGCTGCCTCCGCGATCAAAGAGAGCGCCACCTCGACATTGCGGGCGCGATCGACGCCCGACCGCATCTGCACGAGGGCGGCGCGAAAGGACGACCGATCCTGGTGATCGACTTCAGCCATCGAGAAGCGAATCGAGCTTGCCGGCGGCGTCGAGAGCATAGAGGTCGTCGCTTCCGCCGACATGGACGTCGCCGACGAAAATCTGCGGATAGGTTGAGCGGCCCTTTGAACGCTGGATCATCTCCGCGCGCAATTTTGAATCAAAAGCCGCAGAGATCTCGTTCACTGTCGCTCCCTTCTTCTTGAGGAGCGAAAGCGCGCGGACGCAGTAAGGGCAGAGCGGCTTGGTGTAGACGGTGACAGCTGTCATGGGTCTATCAAAATCAAGTTTCCGGCAACATGTCCCAAATTGGGCCGCCCGCCTAGATCGAAGTGCGTGATTTCGGGACCGGCGCTCCGATCCTAATCCTTGTCAGTTGCGGCGCTTGAGCGGTCCACCTCGCCCTGTTCGCAGACCGCGGCGGCGCCTCGCAGACTTTCAGCCGAGGACTGCGCCGTCCTTCACCGCGCGGGCGAGCACGAGGGCGTCGATCCTCTTCGCGCCGGCCTTGCGCGCCGCGCGGGCGCACGCCGACAATGTCGCGCCGGTCGTCATCACGTCGTCGATGATGACGACATGCGCGCCGGCGGGCGCCGCCGGACCGGGGCCGATGGCGCCGGCGAGATTGCGCCGGCGTTGGTCCGCGGTAAGTCCCTTCTGTGAGGGTGTCGGCCGCAAGCGCCGGAAATAGCGGGGCGCGAAGACGGCGCCGGTCGCGCGCGCCAGCCTTTCAGCGAGGATCGCCGACTGATTGAACCGCCGCGCGAAAAGGCGGCGCGGGTGAAGCGGCGCCGGGGCGAGGATGCTCGCCGGCGTAACGAGGCCGGCCGCCGCCCGAACGAGCCAGCCGGCGAGCAGCGGGGCGAGGTCCGTCCGATCCGCATGTTTGAACCCGACGATCAACGCATGACACGCGTCATCGTAAACGACAGCTGCGCGCGCACGATCGAAGGCCGGAGGATCGGCGATGCAGGCCGCGCATTCCGCGCCCGCTCCGTAATCGACCGCGAAGG
>CAZNXR010000130.1:0-6529 GCA_964576815.1 uncultured Caulobacterales bacterium
GCGACAAGATCATGGCGAATGAGGAAATCCAGGACATCGCGCAGGCGTTAGGCGTCGGGCTCGGCGCGAAGTTCGATCTTGAAGATTTGCGCTACGAAAAAATCATCATCATGACCGACGCCGATGTCGACGGCGCGCATATCGCTTCGCTGCTCATCACGTTCTTTTATCAGGAGATGAAGGAGCTGATCGACGCCGGGCGCCTCTACATGGCGCAGCCTCCGCTCTTCCGCCTCACCGCCGGCGGCAAGACCGTCTACGCCATGGACGACGCCGCGCGCGCGCGTCTGTTGAAGTCGGAGTTCAAGGCGAACCAGAAAGTCGAAACCGGCCGCTTCAAGGGCCTCGGCGAAATGATGCCGGCGCAACTGAAGGAAACGACGATGGACCCGCGCACGCGGTCACTCGCCCGCGTCGTCATCGCCGACGACAAGCGGGAATTTTCCGCCGACATCGTAGAGCGGTTGATGGGGAAGAAAGCGGAGCTGCGGTTTCAGTTCATTACGGAGAATGCGAGTTTTGTCCGGGGCGAGTTGGATATTTGAGGTGTGGGCGCCCCCAATTTGACCGAAGCCGCGCGTCTGCGCGGAATCCCCAATCCATCTCGCTCTGATGCGCCAAAGATAGACCCCGGATCGGCTGCGCCGTCCGGGGTGACGTTGGGAGTTGGGGGTCCGCTCCCCCGCGAGCGGGGGAGCTGGCGAGCGTAGCGAGACTGAGGGGGCTCTAACCGCAAGCGCCGGCGTGCGTGGAGACAGTGCGCCCCCTCAGTCGCTTCGCGACAGCTCCCCCGCGGGCGGGGGAGCGGGATAGAATCGCCTGCCGCCATTCCGGGCCGCGCGTCAGCGCGGAAGACGGCCAAGGCTCGCCGCGCTTTACCGCTTCGCGTTTCGTTGCGACTGCGCGAGGTTCGGGATCGCCGCCGTCTTTTTCCTTGCGACGGGCTTTTTCTTCGGCGGCAGGGCGGCGTCGCGCTCCATGCGGAGCTGCTTCAGCTTTTCGGATTTCTCGCGCTGCTTGTCGGCGGCGCGGCGCACCTCGTTGAGGGCGGCCGTTTCCGCGCTGACGCGTGCGGCCTTTTTGTCCGTATTCGTCATTTTGCTGAAGGGCATGCCGGCTCCGATCCGAAAATCCGTTCCTGAAACAAAACGCCGGGCGCTAGGGCCCGGCGTCAGACTCGTCAATTCGGCGCGAGCGTCACTTGGCGCGAAGCTGCGTCGCGGACGACTTGCCGCGATCCTGGGTGATCTCGTAGCTCACCGCCTGGCCGTCGTTGAGCGCGCGAAGGCCCGCCGCTTCCAGCGCGGTCGCATGGACGAACACGTCCTTGCCGCCGTCATCGGGCGCAATGAAGCCGTAGCCTTTTTGCGAATTGTACCATTTAACTTTTCCAGTAGCCATTTTCAGTTCCCTTGTAGGCATGAGAAGACCGGTCGCGAGCGAAGTGCGCGCGATCCGAAAACCGTTGTTTCGAGAAGCGAAAAGGGGCTCTGGTCGGAGACCTATTGGACAGCCCAAAGCAAAGGTTCGGGCGGTATATGGTCCGCGTCAGGGCAAATAGCAAGCGACAAAGGCCGCTTTTCGGTCCGGCGCCTGGGACGGCCGCGCCATCCGCTCCGTATACGCATGGTTAGCGCAGGCCTAATTGGCCGCCCGGGCGCATGCATCGCCTTATATTCAGTCATTGCGTGCGGCTTCTTTCCCCTTTAGAGTCAAAGGGTAACAGGGATTTCCGCCACTTGGACGACAAGACCGACCTCTTGAAGTCGCTGAAGATCGACCGCAGCGAGGCCGGGCCAGCGCGCGCGGGGCTCTCGCCTGCGCCGGCGATCGGCCTTGCTGCGACCATGCTCGCCGTCGGCGCGTTGCTGGGGTGGTTCCTGAAGCCTGCCCCGCCGGCGCCGGAAGCCGCGCCGATCATCGCCTCGACGACGACCGCAACGCCGTCCGCCGCGCCGGCGGGATCGCTGACCGCATCCGGCTATGTCGTCGCGCGCCGCCAGGCGACCGTCGCCGCGGAAGTGACGGGCCTCCTCACCGAGGTGCGCGTCGAGGAAGGCCAGAAGGTGAAGGCGGGCGAGGTGCTCGCCGTGCTGGAGTCAACGCTGGCGCGCGCCGACACCGACGCCGCGATCGCGCGCGCGGCCTCCGCCGAGGCCGACCTCGCCGAAGCGGAGCGCATCCGTCGGCGCACGCGCGAACTGGCCAAGCAAGGCTTTGCGAGCGAGGCGGCGCTCACCGACGCCGAGGCGCGCTATGCCGCCGCGCTCGCGTTGCGCAACGCCTTCACGAGCGACGCCGACCGCGCGAAGGCCCAGCTCGACCGCTATGAAATCCGCGCGCCGTTCGACGGCGTCGTCGTCAACAAGGCCGCGCAGCCTGGCGAGATCATCTCGCCCGTTTCCGCCGGCGGCGGCTTCACGCGCACGGGCGTGTGCACCATCGTCGATATGGCGAGCCTTGAGATCGAGGTCGATGTGAGCGAAGCCTATATCGCGCGCGTTTTCGAGGGGCAGAAGGTCGAAGCCGTGCTCGACGCCTATCCGGACGAGCGCCTTCTCGCCCGCGTCATCGCCACCATCCCCGCCGCCGACCGCGCCAAGGCGACCGTCCGTGTGCGGATCGGTTTTGAGCAAAGCGACCCGCGCATCCTCCCCGAAATGGCGATCAGCGTGCGGTTCCTGGACCAGAGCGCGTGATGAACAGCAACGTGTTGCCGGTATGGGGACCTTTCTCGCCTCCCCCTTGCGGGGAGGCCGAAACCGCGCAGCGGTTTCGGGTGGGGGCTGAAATCCCAGAATGCGCGCTCGCTGTTGGTCGGAGACCATTTCCCCCACCCGAAATCTGCTTCGCAGATTTCGACCTCCCCGCAAGGGGGAGGTAAAGACGCAACGCTAGTTTGACCGTCCTAAGCAGTTTCCTTCCGGAGCCACCCATGACCGACCTCATCCGCCTCGCCAATATCGACAAGGGCTACACCCGCGGCAAGGAGAAGATCGCGATCTTCGACAAGCTGACGATGACGGTTCCTGCGGGCGATTTCATCGCCATCATGGGGCCGTCGGGTTCGGGCAAGACGACGCTGCTCAATCTCCTCGGCGGGACGGACAAGCCCGACGCCGGGACGATCGAGTTCGACGGCCGGCGCCTCGACCAGATGAACGAGGGCGGGCTCGCGAAATGGCGCGCGTCGAATGTCGGCTTCATCTTCCAGTTCTACAACCTGATGCCGACGCTCAACGCCGCGCAAAATGTCGAACTGCCGCTGATGCTGACGAACCTGTCCGCGGGCAAGCGAAAGGCGAATGTCGAAACGGCGCTGAAAGTCGTCGGCCTCGCCGACCGGGCGAAGCACCGTCCGCGCGAAATGTCCGGCGGCCAGCAGCAGCGCGTCGCCATCGCGCGGGCGATCGTCGCCGACCCTAAGCTCCTCCTCTGCGACGAACCGACGGGCGACCTCGACCGCACGACGGCGGACGAAATCCTCGGCACGCTCCAGCTTCTCAACCGCGAGCTTGGCAAGACGATCATGATGGTGACGCATGACGCGGCGGCGGCGAAATTCGCCAAACGCACGCTGCA
Source organism: uncultured Caulobacterales bacterium (assembly GCA_964576815.1). Taxonomy (GTDB): domain Bacteria; phylum Pseudomonadota; class Alphaproteobacteria; order Caulobacterales; family Parvularculaceae; genus Amphiplicatus. The sequence goes on from CAZNXR010000130.1 coordinate 3,583, forward strand.
TCTCGACAAGGGCCGCTTCAACGAGAAGGAGCTCGCCGCGTGAACGACCTTTTCCTCATGCGGAAGAACCTGTTCCGCAAGCCCATGCGCACGACGCTCCTCATCGTGTCGATCCTGATCGCGTTCCTGATCTTTTCGATCCTCTTCAGCTTCAATCACGCGATCAACAACTTCAATTCGCTGCCCAACCGGCTCATCACGCTCTCAAAGATCAACTTCACCGAAAACCTGCCGATGGCGCATTACGACCGCATCGCGCGCATGGAGGGCGTCGCGGTCGCGACGCACTTGAACTGGTTCGGCGGCTATTATCAGGACCCGGTGAAGGGCTTCATGCCGGTCTTCGCCGTCGAGCCGCAGACCTATTACGAGGTCTACAAGGACGACATGGCGATCGCGGAGGAGGCGAAGAACGCCTTCTTCACCGAGCGCACCGCGATGCTCGCCGCCGAACCCGTCGCGGAGAAATGGGGCTGGAAAGTCGGCGACACGGTTCCGCTCAACAGCAACATTTTCTCGCAGACCGACGGCAGCCGCGTCTGGGACTTCAAGCTCGTCGGCACAATCCCGACGCCGCCCGGCAGCTCGCAGACGGGCGCCGTGCTGATCAACTACAAATATTTCAACGAGACGATCAGCTTCGGGCGCGACCGTATCGGCTGGGTGGCGCTGCTGACGTCGTCGGCGCAGATCAACGACCAGGTCATCAATGCGATCGACGGGCGTTTCGCCAATTCCTCCGACGAAACCTCGACGCAGGACGAGGCGGCGTTCAACAAGTCCTTCGCGGCGCAATTGGGCGATATCGGCCTCGTCACGACGCTCGTCGTCGGCGCGGCCTTCGCCGCGATCCTCCTCATCGTCGGCACCACGATGGCGCTCGCCGTGCGCGAACGCACGAAGGAGATGGGCGTGATGAAGACGCTCGGCTTTTCCTCGCCGCGCATTCTGCGCCTCGTACTCGGCGAGTCTCTTTTGCTCGCCTTCCTCGGCGCCGGGCTCGGCGTCGGCATCGCCGCGCTGATGCTGAGCGCGATGGCCTCGCAAGGCGGCAACGCCGGCCCGCCGATCTGGTTCGCGCCGCAGGCGCTCCTCCCCTGCTTCCTGATTGCGCTGGCGCTCGGCCTCGTCACGGGCGCCCTGCCCGCCATGGAAGCCTACCGCATGCGCATCGTCGATGCGCTGGGACGGAAGTAAGTCATGGCGTCCATCTTCAATCAGATCTCGACTGTCACCGCGCTCAATGTGCGCTCGATCCCGCGGCGCGCGGCGATGTCGGTCGCGACCATCGTCGCCGTGGCGCTGGCGATCGCCGTGCTCCTGTTCTTTCTCGCACTGTCGAACGGGCTTTCGGAAACGATCAAGGGATCGGGGTCTGACGATGTCGCCGTCGCGCTGCGCGACGGGTCGGTCGCGGAAATCAACAGCGTCGTGACGCGCGAACAGCTCAACATCCTCGCGACCGGGCCCGGCGTCGCCGTCGCGAACGGCGCCCCCGTCGCTTCCGGCGAACTGCTCGTGATCGTCGACGGCATCAAGAAATCGACGGGCACCAAAGCGAACATGCCCTTCCGCGGCGTCGGCCCGCAGGGACTGCTTCTGCGCCCGAACGTGACGATCACCGAAGGGCGCATGTTCACGCCCGGCACCAACGAAATCGTCGTCGGCGCGGGTCTCCTGCGCGAGTTCGACGGGTTCGAGTTCGGCAAGTCGATCCGCCTGCGCGGCGGCGAATGGCAGGTCGTCGGCGTCTTCGCAGCGCCGGGTACGGTCTACGAGTCGGAACTCTGGGCCGACATCGGCGTGACGCAAAGCCTCTTCGACCGGCCGAACGTCTTCCAAACGATGCGGATGAAGTTGAACGCCGCCGCCGACATGGCCGCCTTCAAGGATTTCGTGAAAGCGGATGCGCGCACGAAAGACCTGCAGGCGCTTTCCGAACGCGAATATTTCGCGGCGCAGGCTTCACAGTCGACGGGCGCCTTCATCGGAATCGCCTGGTTCCTCGGCGCGATGATGGCGATCGGCGCGCTCGCGGGCGCGCTCAACACGATGAACTCTTCCGTGACGGCGCGCGCGAGCGAAATCGCAACGCTGCGCATCATCGGGTTTTCAGGTTTCGCCGCGTTCATGGGCACGCTGATCGAGGCGCTGTTCCTGGCGGCGGCCGGCGCCGTCCTCGGCCTCGTCATCGCCTATGTCTTCTTCAACGGCCGCACGACATCGACGCTCGGCTCGGGCTTCACCCAGCTGGTCTTCAAGTTCGAAATGTCGCCGGGCCTCATCACCACCGCCATCGTCGTCGCGTTGGTGATCGGCCTCGTCGGCGGCGTCCTGCCCGGCATCCGGGCGGCGCGCACGAAGCCGCTGCTGGAATTGGCGGGTTAGAGCGGCGGGCGACAAAAGTGCAACGCGGTTTTTCGCAAAGCCGCCGCGACCACCGAAAAACTAGAGCTTGGGCGATTCCTATCAATCGCCCGAAGCTCTAGGTCGCGACTGCGCCCGAAGCGCCGCGCCTACTTCACGCTGATGCGGCCGAGCGGGCTCGACTTTGATTTCGAGACCTCCGCGGGCGAGCCGTAGACGTCGATCTTGCCGATGCCGGCGATGTCGGCGTCGACTTTCTCGCTGGCGTAGACGCTCGCGCCGCCGACGCCCGACACATCGACATTGACGATGCGGCATTTGAGGTCTTCGGCTTCAAGGTCCCCGACGCCCGAAACATCGGCGTCGAGCGTGTCGCAGGCTCCCGACAATTTCAGATTGCCGACGCCGGAGATATCGACTTTGAACGGCCCGCCGGCGATTCCGGACACCGAGCCGTCGACGACGCCTGCCGCCGAAACGCCGGTCAGCGCCGGCACGGTCAGTTTCGCGGTGACGCCATGGCGCACAAGCTTGCGGCCGCGGCGGCCGTCATCATGCGCCGTGTCGAGAATGAGGACTC
>CAZNXR010000131.1:0-6520 GCA_964576815.1 uncultured Caulobacterales bacterium
TCGCGGGCGTGTTCTTTCGCCGCCAGCTGATTGGAACGGCGCCCGCGGTCACGCGACGGATTATCGCTGTCAACGGCGTACGGATCGTTCTGTCGCTTTTCCTTCAGGCGATGCTCTACGCCTGCGTCATTCCCGATGCGCCCCTGTCGGCGTGGATGACGTTCATCGCGCTTCAGCTGGTGGTGTCGCGGATCCCGCTGTTGCCCAACAAAGACATCGTTTTTCTGACGGCCGCGCTGACGCTTGCGCCTGAAATCGGCGCGCCGGAAGCGGCGATCGCCGGCATGCTGCTCGCCGAGGCCGGATTGTCGCAGCTTTTCAACCTCACGCTGTTCGCCGCCACCACGCACCACGCCTTGCGCCGATCCGGCGGCGGTGAATTGTCTCCGGCGTCTGCCGAAAGGGCCGATTTGCCGCCGCCTTAGGCCCGATTTCCTTTTGCACCGGCCCGGAATTGGCTAGAGACGGGGCCTTGTTCCGGTCCCCGGTCGGGCCGGCGGAACCCAGCGCGCCGATCGATACCTATGGGTCTTCTGGACCGTTACATCCTCCGAAGCGTTGCGACGCCGCTTGCGCTGGCGCTGGCCGTCGCGGCGATGCTGCTGATGATCGAGCAGATGCTGCGGCTTTTTGATTTCGTGCTCGCAGAGCAAGGCCCGGTCGATGTCGTCTGGCGGATGCTCGCCAATCTCGTCCCCCATTACCTCAGCCTCGCCTTGCCGCTCGGCGCCTTCCTCGGCGTGATGCTCGCCTTCCGCAACCTGTCGATGTCGAGCGAGCTTGACGCGATGAGCTCCTCCGGCGCTTCGGTCGGGCGGCTGATGCGGCCGGTATTCGTTTTGCTGCTTTTTCTCGCCGTCGCCGACTTTCTCCTCGTCGGCTATGTGAAGCCCTATGCGCGCTACGAATATGATAAAATCCGGTTCGACGTGACGTCGGGCGCGCTCGGCATCAAGATCCCGCAAGGCCAGTTCGTCGATATCACCGACAAGGCGACCATTCGGTTCGGCAGCGTCGACGCATCGACGCGCCAGGCGCAGAATATTTTCCTCGAACTGCGCGAGGATGACGGGCGGCGCACGATCATCACGGCGCAGTCAGGCGGCATTTCGACGACGCCGGACATCACGAGCCTGCTCCTGCGCATGGCGAAAGGCCGGCAGCTCTTCATCGACGCCAAGGGCGAGCGCACGCGAAGCCTTGATTTCGAAAGCTTCGATCTTGAGGTCGCGCTGCCGGCGATCGCGCGGTTCCGCTTGCGCGGCGGCGAGGCGCGCGAGGCGACGTTCTCCGAAATCGTCCGCTTTCTGAACGATCCGAAGGAGCGCGGAACCGCGGCCTGGTACAACTATCGGGGCCAGCTGCACTGGACGATCCTGCACCCGCTGACGTTTCTCGTGCTGCCGATCCTCGCCGTCGCCATGGGCGTGTCGGGGCGGCGCACGCCGTCAAACCTGAAGCCGGTGATCGGCGTCGCGATCCTCATCGTTTATCACGAGTTGCTGGAGGAATGGGGGCTCGTCACGGCGAGCCTCGGGCAGATTTCGCCTTATGTGTCGATGTGGGGATTGCTCGCCTTGTTCATCGGCGTCAGCGTCTGGCTCTATCGCGGCTCGATCGATCGCGCGCGCACGGCGAAGGTGATGGCGCGCGGCGACGAGGACACCGTGCGGCTTCCATCGCCGCCGGGCCTTGCCGCCGACAGCGCGCTCCGCCGGGGCGCGGCGCAATGACGGGCGGCGCCGATGCTCGGGCTTGACGGCTCCTTCACCCGCTATGTCGGGCGGCTTTTCATCTTTCGCTTCGCGGGGCTGCTGCTCTTTTTCGTCATCATCCTGCAGATGCTCGACCTCCTCAACCGGTCGGAGGCGATCAACGCCGCGGCGGGCGCCGGCGCGGAATCGATCGCGCGCTATATCTCGCTGCGGGCGCCCCAGATCGCCAGTCAGTTCGCGCCCTTCGCCGCGCTGCTTGCGATCGTCGTGACGCTTTCCTCGCTCAATCTTTCGAGCGAGATCGTGGTGATGCGCGCGGCGGGGATGTCGATCCACCGCGTGCTGCGTCCGATCGGCGCGGCGTGCCTTCTGATCGCCGTCGTGCATTTCGTCTTTCACGAGAGCATCGTGGTCGATGCGGCGGCGGAGCTTGAATATTGGGATGCGAACGACTTCGAAGTCGGCCTCAAGCACGACGCCACGACGCGCACCAATTTGCGCCTGCTGCTCGAGGACGAGATCGTGTCCGCCGGTTCGGCGGCGCGCACCGACGAGGGCGTCAGCCTGTCGAACGTCGTCATCTACGACCTCGACGCCGCAGGCCTGGCGCGGGCGGTGATCGAGGCGCGCGCCGCGCTCTATCGCGAGGGCGGCTGGCGCCTCATCGACGCGCGCGCGCCGAGCCCTGAGCGCGCCGCAGCGCCGGTCGCGTCGATGCCGTGGACGACGTCGCTCGACCCGGAGACGCTGTTCGCCCTGTCGCTCAATCCCGATCGCGCCGGCATGGCGACGCTGGTCCGCCAGATCGGCCAGCTTTCGCAGGAAGGGGCCGACACCGGCGCGGCGACGACGTCGCTTCTGTCGCGGTTTTCAAAGCCGATGGCGACGCTGCTGATGCCGCTTCTCGGCGCGATCGCCGGTTTCGGCGTCAGCCGGCAGGGCAATCAGCTTGTGCGGGCCTCGGCGGGCGCGGCGCTCGGCTTCCTCTATTTCGTCGCCGAGAACCTGATGCTGGCGGTCGGCAAGCTGGGCGTCGCGCCGCCGATGCTCGGCGCCTTTTTCCCTTTCGCGCTGTTCCTGGTGGTCGGCTTCGCGATCCTGCTTTCGATGGAGAACTAGGGACTAGGGACTAGGGATCAGGATGGAGAGCGCCCCAGTTCCTAATCCCCAGTCCCTAGTCCCTAGTCCCTCTCTCGACTCCTTCCGCGCCGCCGCTAGAATCCGGCCCATGTCTGCGCGCGTCCTCTCCCTCGGCTGCCGGTTGAACCTCGCCGAGGGCGAGGCGATGCGGCGTCTGGCTGAAGGCGCGCGGCTGGAAAATGCGGTCGTCGTCAATTCCTGCGCGGTCACCAACGAGGCGGTGCGCGAGACGCGCCAGAAGATCCGGCGCGCGCGGCGCGAAAACCCGGACGCCGCCGTCATCGTCACCGGCTGCGCTGCGCAGATCGATGCGGGCAGCTTCGCGGCGATGCCGGAAGTCGACGCCGTCATCGGTAATGACGAGAAACTCAAAGCCGCGACCTGGGAAGCGCTCGCCGCGCGATCAGCGCCGCGCGTCCTCGTCAACGATATCATGGCGGTGCGCGAGACGGCGGGGCATTTCATCGACGGTTATGGCGACCGGGCGCGCGCGTTCTTGCAAGTGCAGAACGGCTGCGATCATCGCTGCACCTTTTGCATCATTCCCTATGGCCGCGGTCCGTCGCGCTCGGCGCCGGCGGCGGACGTCGTCGAGGGCGCGCGCCGGCTCGTCGCAAGCGGCCACAAGGAGATCGTCCTCACCGGCGTCGACATGACGTCGTGGGGCGCGGACCTTCCCGGCGCGCCAAGGCTCGGCGATCTCGTCCGGCGCCTCCTTGACGAAGTCCCGGACCTGTTCCGGCTGCGCCTCTCCTCCGTCGATTGCGCGGAGATCGACGAGGCGCTGTTCGACGCGCTGACCGGGGACGCGCGCGTCGCGCCCTACCTTCATCTGTCGCTGCAGGCGGGCTCCGATCTTATCCTGAAGCGAATGAAGCGCCGCCACACCCGCGCCGATGCGATCGCGCTCGCCCGCGCCCTCCGCAGCGCGCGCGAGGGCTTTGCGCTCGGCGCCGATTTCATCGCCGGATTTCCGACCGAGACCGAGGAGGATTTCGCCGGGACGCTGAGCCTCATCGACGAGGCCGGGATCAATTTCGTGCACGCATTTCCGTTTTCGCCGCGCGACGGCGCGCCGGCCGCGCGCATGCCGGCGGTCAGGGGACCCGTCATCGCCGGGCGTGCGCGTCTGCTGCGCGAGAAGGGCGCGGCGGCGACCGCAGCGTTTCTGGACAGCCTTATCGGTCGGGAGGAAATCGCAGTCATCGAGAGCGGCGGGCGCGCCCGGCTCGGCAATTTCGCAAGCGTCGGACTGAAGGCGGACGCGCGCCCCGGCGACCTTGCGCGGGTGAAGATTATCGCGCGCGCAGGCGATGGGCTGACCGCCGAAATTCTGGGGACGGCATGAAAAAAGCCGCGCCGGGAGATGATCCGCGGCGCGGCTTTGATCGTCGGAAAAAGCCGCCTTAGGCTGCTTTCGCCTTGGCGCGCTTCGCCTTCTTCTTCTTCGCAGCAGGCTTTGCAGCCTTCTTGGCGGTCTTTTTCGCCGCGCGCTTGGCCGCGGGTTTAGCGACTTTTCTTTTGGCCTTCGCCATGCACGTCTCCATGAAAAAGGCTGACAACATTCAGCCGTCATGAAACAAGTTGCTGCTCCGCGGATTCTGGCAAGCAAAAAATGACGAACACGAGAAATTTTCTGGGCGCCCTGTTCGGAAAAAGGCACGCCGGCGATGCGCCGCGCGAAGAAGAAGCAACGCCCGCCGATGCCCCGCCTACGGATGTTTCCGCAGCGGACGCAGCCCCCGCGCCGGGATTTTTCCAGCGCCTCGCCGCGGGCCTTTCGCGTTCCTCGCAGAAGCTTTCGGACGGCGTCTCCGCGATCTTCACGAAGAAGAAGCTCGATGCGGAAACCCTCGGCCAACTTGAAGAACTGCTCATCGGCGCCGATCTCGGCGTCGCCGGCGCGGAGAGCGCGGTCGCCGCTCTGGCCAAGGACCGCTTCGACCGCGAAATAACCGACGCCGACGTGAAGGAAGCGCTCGCCGACCATGTCGCGGGGCTTTTGAAAGATCGCGAAAAGCCGCTGGCGATCGATCCGTCCCGTGCGCCGCACGTCATCCTCGTCGTCGGCGTAAACGGCGGCGGCAAGACGACGACGATCGGAAAACTCGCGGCGCGATTTCGCAGCGAGGGAGTGAAAGTCGCGGTCGCCGCGGGCGACACCTTTCGCGCCGCCGCGGTCGAACAGCTGAAGGTCTGGGCCGACCGCGCGGGCGCCGATTTCTACGCGAAGGATACGGGCGCCGATGCGGCCGCGCTCGCCTTCGAAGCGCTCACCGCGGCGAAAGCCGCCGGCGCCGACGTCCTTCTCATCGACACGGCGGGGCGCCTGCAGAACCGCAAGGAGCTGATGGACGAGCTCGCCAAGATCGTCCGCGTCATCGCCAAGATAGACCCCGGCGCGCCGCACGACGTCCTCCTCGTCCTTGATGCGACGGTCGGACAGAACGCGCTGTCGCAGGCCGACGCCTTCCGCGAGATCGCCGGCGTCACCGGCCTCGTCATGACGAAGCTCGACGGCACGGCGCGCGGCGGGGTGCTCGTCGCGCTCGCTGCGCGCCATCCCCTGCCCATCCATTTCATCGGCGTCGGCGAAGGCGTCGGCGACCTGCAGCGCTTCAACGCGCGGGAATATGCGCGGGCGCTGATGGGAATCGAGCGGTTTTAGGTTTTAATCGTTCGGTGTTAGGGGAGGCGCGCGCCACCCCCAAACCTGAAGACCGAACCGCGAAGATTGAACCATGACCGCCCATCGCCTTTCCGGCCGCGCCAAGTTCCTGGTCGATTTCGGGCCGCTGCTGGTTTTTTTCGTCGCCTATTTCTTCGGCGCGCGCCTCGCCCCCGTTTTCGGGCGCGCCGTCGCGCCCGGCGAAGAACTGTTCCTCGCCGTGCAGCTGTTCCTGCCCGCCTTCGCGGTCGCCTTCGCCTACAGCGTCTGGCGCGAGCGGCGCATTGCGCCGATGCTGCTGGTGTCGGGGCTCGCCGTCGGCGTTCTCGGCGGCCTGACGCTCGTCTTTCACAACAAGACGTTTTTCTACATGAAGCCGACGATCGTTTACGCGCTGTTCGCGCTGACGCTCGCCGGCGGCCTGATGAGCGGGCGCAATTTCCTGAAGACGCTGTTCGACGGGGCGTTGCACCTGCCCGATGAAGCGTGGCGCACGCTGACGCAGCGTTATGCGGTCTTTTTCGCCGCGCTCGCCGCCGCCAATGAGATCGCCTGGCGCTGGCTGGCGCGCGACTGCGACCTGACGTCGATCGGCGCGGCGTGCGCCGGGGAGGCGGCCTGGGTCAATCTGAAGATCTGGGGCTTCACCGCGGTCAATCTCGTCTTCGCGCTGGCGCAAGCGCCGTTCCTCGCCAAATACGCGAAGGAGGGACTAGGGACCAGGGATTAGGGACTAGGGACTAGGGACTAGGGAAGGTGCGCGTCTGCTCCCCCGTCACTAATCCCTAATCCCTAGTCCCTAGTCCCTCACAATCCGTCCACCGGATTTGCGAACACGGCGAAATCCGACCGGCCCTCGACTTCCTTCCACTGGCGGAGCGCCCAGCCGACCGTCGGAAACGCGATGTCGGGCCACGGAATTTTGTCCCAGGAAAAAAGCCCGACTTCGAGGCTTTCGGGACCCGCGGCGCAGTCGGGCGTTTCCAGCCGCGCGCGA
>CAZNXR010000132.1:0-6474 GCA_964576815.1 uncultured Caulobacterales bacterium
CGAGCGCGGCGCCGCGCGCGGCGTCTTCAAGGCGCGCCCAGATCGCCTCGACGCCGTCGGGACTGGGGTGGCGCACATAATAGAAGCTCTCGGCGAAATCCGGCACGACGTTCGGCGCCTCCCCGCCCGAAGTCACGACATAATGCATGCGCGCGTCCTGCGGCATGTGTTCATGCATCATGTTCGCCATCATGTTCATCGCCTCGACGCCGTCGAGCGCCGAGCGCCCGCGTTCGGGCGCGCCGGCGGCGTGCGCAGAGACGCCGGTGAAGCGGAATTTCGCCGAGCGGTTCGCAAGCGTCGTGCGCGCGTCCGCCGTGTTCTCGTCGCGCGCGTGCCAGTGGATGGCGAAATCGACATCCTTGAAGAGCCCTTCGCGCACCATGTAGACCTTGCCCGAACCGCCTTCCTCGGCCGGCGTGCCGTAAAGGCGGATCGTGCCCGGCGTCTTGGTCTCAGCAAGCCATTCTTTCACCGCGATCGCCGCGCCCATCGAGCCCGCGCCGAAGAGATTGTGCCCGCAGGCGTGGCCCGCCGCCTTGCCGCTGACGGCTGCGCGCGTCGCCGTGCGGTCCTGGTTGATGCCGGGCAGCGCGTCGAACTCGGCGAGGATCGCAATGACAGGCCCGCCCGACCCATAGCTCGCAATGAAGGCGGTCGGGATGCCGGCGACGCCTTCCTCAATCGAAAAACCCTCCGCGCGCAGACGATCCTTGAGAAGCCCCGAAGACTTCTCCTCCTTGTAGCCGACCTCCGCATAGTCCCAGAGGGCGCTCGCCACCTCGGCGATCTCGCCCTCGCGCGCGTCGATCTTTTTCAGCAGCGCCGCGGCCGCCGGGGAGAGCGCAGGCCCTTCCTGCGCATCAGCGGGAAAAGCGACAATGGCGGCGGAAACGAGCAAGGCGGCAAGGCGCATTTGAAGATCCCTCGTGATGAACTCTCGCGACCCTGCCGCGCCTTGGCCGTCGCGACAAGGCGCAACGGGGACTTAATGCATGGTTTCGCGGATCGCTAAACTTCGCGCGGGCGCGCTTGCCCGGCTTTGACGCGTCGCGGCGTAGGATGATCGCGACGTCACCCTACGAGCTCCCTTGCGCCAGACATTTTTCGTCCGCCCGCTGTTTTTCGCCGCCGCGACGCTGATTCTTGCGGCCTGCGCGGGCGAGGACGCCGTGCCGGAGGGCGATCCGCGCAAGGGCGGTCAGCGCAGCCTGCGCGGCGTTGCTTATCGCGAGGACGCGCTCGCCGCCGCCGACGACCGCTTTCGCTGGGCGCAGGCCGCGATCGCGGACTACCGCCCGGCCGATCAGAACTTTTACCCCGCCCGCATTGAAACGCTCGACACCGGCTCCTGCCTGCTGACAAAGCCGAAGGACGGCGATCTTGTCCGCCATGTCATCGTCGAACGCGGCGTCGGCGAGGCGCCGCTCTACCAGATGAGCGAAGAGGATATTGGCGCGCGCGCCAAGCGCTTCGTCGATAGCTACGTCGCGACGGGGGGCAAAGCCAAGCCGAGCGTCAGCTATGACGACGCCGACGTGATGCGGCTCGTCAATGTCGTCGTCACCGAGACGTCGGCGCCCGTGCATCTCGTGCTGACGTCGGAGACAAATGTCATCTGGAACATCCTGCCCGCCGCCGGCGCGAAAATCAGCGCCATCGCCGTCATCAGCCGGGGCGGCGTCGGCGTCGCGCACGCGCCGGAAGGCGCCGTCGTCGAGGCGATCTATGGTGAAGCCTTGAAGCGCTGCGATGTCCAGCCCGCCCGCCGTCCGAAAGACGACTGGTCCTTCGTGCAGAACGCGAAGGGCGGCGGCGCCCCGATGAAGGAGGCGCTCGCCGACAACAACGCCCGCGCCGGCGCCTACGCTACCTGGTTCCTGAAACGCTTCGGCGCCTCGTCGGAAGCGGGCGCGATCGCCCATCGCGGCCTCGGCGCCGTGCTGATCGGCCCGATGCCGGCGGGCGATGGCGCACGCGTTCCGATGGCGACGCTGGAAGGCGCGACCGTCCTCCTCTCCCGCAGCGATCATTTCGTGCTCGGCGCGCGGCGCGACTATCAGCGCAAGCTCGGCGAGATGACGCAGGCGGCGGCCGCCGCCGCCGCAGGCGGCGACCTCAAAGGGCTCCTCGGATCATGAACAATCTCGAAGGCGCGATCCAGAAAGTCACCACGCTCCTCTTCGCCGGGGCCGCGGTCATTTTTTTCGGCGTCAACGCCTATGTCTACGGCACGACCGCCGGCATCATGAACGCGCATCACGAGGCCGAGAACCCGCGCGATCCGTGGATGGCGCGCAACATCACCATCGTCGATCACCGCAATCCGGAAGGTCGCGGCTTCAAGCCCGGCTATCTCGAAATGGCGAAGGGCGACGACATCCGCGCCAACCGCTTCGTGACGATCGACGCCTATGTCAGGCTCGACGAGCTGCTCGCCGAGGGCGAGAAGGCGCCGCAGAAATCGATGGAAGAAGTCTTCGCCAAATCGCGCGCGGTGATGTTTGCACGCGCGGAGTGCGAGCGTCTTCTCGAAACGCTCGCGCGCGAATGCGTCGTCGCCGGGGCCGACGGCCGCCTTGACGGCAACCTCGTGCGCATGAACGCGATGTTCCGATTTGTGCAGCGCGACGGCTTCGGGTCGCTCAATGAGGGCGGCGCCTATGTCTTCACCACGGCGGACACCGTGCTGGAGAGGGACGCGAGCGTCTACCAGAGCGGCGCCGGGGCGGCCCGCGCCGCGCTCTACAAAAAGGCCGCCGCCGAATGCAGCGCCATACGCCGCCGCGACGGCAGCTGCGCGCTGACGCGGCTGACGATCTCGGCCCGCCTCGGAAAAGACGGCGTCATCCGCCACACTTCGATGGCGGGCTATGCGTTTCTGCTGAAGGCGCGGGCGTAAAGGTCGCCCGGCCCCGCGACCCTCGGCCGCCCCCCGCCACAGATTGTAGGGCCAGCATTGGCGCCCTGCCCGGGCCCCTCTATACCCCGCCGGCCATGACGCCCCTTGAAAACATCCGCAATTTCTCGATCGTCGCCCATATCGACCATGGGAAATCGACGCTCGCCGACCGTCTCATCCAGAAGACGGGGGGCCTCGCCGACCGCGAGATGAAGGAGCAGGTGCTCGATTCGATGGAGCTTGAGCGCGAGCGCGGCATCACCATCAAGGCGCAGACCGTGCGGCTCAATTACCGCGCCAAGGACGGCCGGGACTATGTTCTCAATCTCATCGACACGCCCGGCCATGTCGATTTCGGCTATGAAGTCTCGCGCTCGCTGTCGGCCTGCGAAGGCGCGCTCCTCGTCGTCGACGCCAGCCAGGGCGTCGAAGCGCAGACGCTCGCCAACGTCTATCTTGCGATCAACGTCAATCTTGAGATCGTGCCGGTTCTCAACAAGATCGACCTGCCCGCCGCCGAGCCGGACCGCGTGCGCGCGCAGATCGAGGAAGTGATCGGCATCGACGCGTCCGAGGCGCTCGAAATCTCCGCCAAGACCGGCCTCGGCGTCGATGACGTGCTCGAAGCGATCGTCACGCGCCTCCCCGGCCCGAAGGGCGACGCCAAGGCGCCCCTGAAGGCGCTGCTCGTCGACAGCTGGTACGACGTCTATCTCGGCGTCGTCGTCCTTGTACGGATCGTCGACGGCGTCCTGAAAAAAGGATCCCGCATTCGCCTGATGGGCACGGGCGCGGCCTACACCGTCGAGCAGATCGGCGTGCTGACGCCGAAGAAAGTCCCCGTCTCCGAGCTGGGGCCGGGCGAGATCGGCTACATCACCGCCTCGATCAAGGAAGTCGCGGACACGCGCGTCGGCGATACGGTGACCGAGGACAAGAACCCCACGGCCGATATGCTGCCCGGCTTCAAGCCCGCGCAGCCGGTCGTCTTCTGCGGCATGTTCCCGGTCGACGCCGCCGAGTTCGAGGACCTGCGTGAGGCGATGGCGAAGCTCCGCCTCAACGACGCCTCCTTCATGTTCGAGATGGAGACGTCCGCCGCGCTCGGCTTCGGCTTCCGCTGCGGCTTCCTCGGTCTTCTCCACCTCGAAATCATCCGCGAGCGGCTGGAGCGCGAGTTCAACATCGACCTCATCACGACGGCGCCGTCGGTCAATTATAAGGTCCATACAACAAGCGGCGACGTGACGGAGCTGCACAATCCGGCGGACATGCCGGACCCGGTTCGCATCGACCACCTCGAAGAACCGTGGATCCGCGCGACGATCATGACGCCCGACGACTATCTCGGCGGCATTTTGAAACTGTGCGAAGAACGCCGCGGCATCCAGCAGGAACTGACTTACGCGGGCGCCCGCGCCATGGTCGTCTATGAACTGCCGCTCAACGAGGTCGTCTTCGATTTTTACGATCGCCTGAAATCGATCTCGAAGGGCTATGCGAGCTTCGACTACCAGATCCTCGACTATCGCCCCGGCGATCTCGTGAAGATGCAGATCCTCGTCAATGACGAACCGGTCGACGCGCTCTCGATCATCGTGCACCGCGAAAAGTCGGAAATGCGCGGCCGCGCGATGTGCGAGAAATTAAAAGACCTCATCCCGCGACACATGTTCAAGATCCCGGTCCAGGCGGCGATCGGCGGGCGTGTCATCGCGCGCGAGACGATCTCGGCGCTGCGCAAAGACGTCACCGCGAAATGCTACGGCGGCGACGCGACGCGCAAGCGCAAGCTCCTCGAAAAGCAGAAAGAGGGGAAGAAGAAAATGCGCCAGTTCGGCCGCGTCGACATCCCGCAGGAAGCCTTCATCAAGGCGCTGAAGATCGACGGTTAGCGGCGGGGGGAATCGCCCTCCCCCGCTAATTCCCGCGCAAGCGGGAGTCCATGACCCGAAGCGCTTCTCTGTGTGATTCTGGATCCTCGCCTTCGCGGAGATGAGCGGATTCAAAGCTGCGACATTCTGTCGTTAACCATCTAGTCCGTTGATCCGCATACGAAACAAAAATCCGTCCTACCCCTTCCGGGCGGCCTTATGATGGCTTCGTCGCGAGGTAAGGAGCGAAGGCGGATGACGGCGGCGGATGTTGCCTTTGAAGTTGACGGCGCAGGGCGCGAGAAGGCTTTTGCGCGCCGCGAAAATGGCGCCTTTTCGAGGGGCGAAAAGACAGATTTTCGGGCTGAACCCCGCGAAAATGCTGGGGCGTTCAGAAGAGACACGATACGAAAAGGCGCCTTTTCCGGCGCAGCCTCCGGAGCGGGGCGCGCGTCATGATGCGCTATTCCAGAACGGCGGCGGCGCGGCGCTTTGCGGAAGTCCTGAAAGAGGCGGACAAGGAGCCCGTCTTCATCGACTGGCACGGCAGGCCGCGCAGCGTCGTCATCTCGAAGGACCGCTATGACCTCTATACGAAGCTCCTCGTGATGGCGATGGACGAGATGGCGGTCGATTCCATTCACGATTCCCTCGACGCGGCGCGCGGCGGCCGCTTCAAGGCGGCGGCGCGACTGCGAATGCAGGCGCGCTTAATGGCGCGGGCGCCCAAATGACAGCGGGAGACGGGCGCAATGGGGAGAGGTTTGACCCTCTCGGGACCGGCGCGCTAAAGCCTTGCGACGGCGCGCCGAACGCGCGCCGACAGGACGGATGAGGACGCCATGGGCGAGGCCAAGATGACCTTCAAATGGGAGGACCCGCTCTCCCTCGAAACGCAATTGACGGACGAGGAGCGGATGATCCGCGACGCGGCGCGCGCCTTCTGCGACGACAAGCTCGGCCCCCGCATCCTGATGGCGAACCGGCAGGAGCGCTTCGACCGCGAGATCATGACGGAGCTCGGGGCGCAAGGGCTCCTCGGCGCGACGGTCGCGGAGGAATATGGCGGCGGCGGCGCCTCCCATGTCGCCTACGGCCTCATCGCGCGCGAGGTCGAGCGCGTCGACAGCGGCTATCGCTCGGCGATGTCGGTGCAGTCCTCGCTCGTCATGTTTCCGATCGAGGCGTTCGGCTCGGATGAGCAGAAGAAGAAATTCCTGCCGAAGCTCGCCAGCGGCGAGATGGTCGGCTGCTTCGGTTTGACGGAAGCCGACGGCGGCTCCGACCCCGGCGCGATGCGCACGCGCGCCGACGCCGTTTCAGGCGGCTGGCGTCTCAACGGCTCGAAAATGTGGATCACCAATTCACCGATCGCCGACATCGCGGTCGTCTGGGGAAAGCTTGACGGCGACATCCGCGGCTTCATCGTTGAGCGCGGGATGAAGGGTTTTTCAACGCCGAAGATCGAGGGCAAGCTCTCCTTGCGCGCGTCGGTGACGGGCGAGATCGCGCTCGACGACGTGTTCGTGCCGGCGGACAATCTCCTCCCCCATGTGCGAGGCCTGCGCGGGCCGTTCTCCTGCCTCAACAAGGCGCGCTACGGCATTTCCTGGGGCGCGATGGGCGCGGCGGAATATTGCTGGATGGCGGCGCGCCAATACGCGATGGACCGCATCGTCTTCGGCAAGCCGATCGCTG
>CAZNXR010000133.1:0-6452 GCA_964576815.1 uncultured Caulobacterales bacterium
CGTCGAGAATGATGTTCGCCGACTTGCCGCCAAGCTCCTGGGCGACGCGCTTGACCGTCGGCGCGGCGTTCTTCGCGACCTCGACGCCGGCGCGCGTCGAGCCGGTGAAGGAAACCATGTCGACGTCAGGATGCGATGACAGCGCCGCTCCGACCTCTGGCCCCGTGCCGTGCACAAGGTTGAAAACGCCTTTCGGCACGCCGGCTTCGTCGAGGATCTCCGCGAAAAGATGCCCCGAAATCGGCGCCACTTCTGACGGCTTCAGCACCATGGTGCAGCCCGCGGCGAGCGCCGGCGCCACCTTGCAGGCGATCTGGTTCGCCGGCCAGTTCCACGGCGTGATCAGCGCGCAGACGCCGACCGGCTCGCGCACCAGCCAGTGCGTTCCTTCGTCCGTTTCGAATTCGATCTCGTCGAGCGCCTGCAGCGCGGTCTGGAAGTGCCCAAGCGATGAAGCGGACTGCGCCTGGATGGCGAGCGTTTTCGGCGCGCCCATTTCCTCGGTGATCGCACGCGCCATGTCTTCGTTGCGCTTGAGGTAAACCTCTATGATGCGCTGGAGGAGCGCCTTGCGATCGTCGATCGTCGTCGCGGCGAAGCTGTCGAAAGCCGCGCGCGCGGCCTTGACGGCGCGATCGACGTCGGACGTGTCGCCGAGCGCGATCATCGCGCAGGGCTCCTCGGTCGCCGGATTGACGACATCGAGCCTGCCGCGGCCGCTCGGCTCAACCCATTTTCCGTCGATGTAGAACTTGGTCAGGTCGCGCATGTCGATTTCCTGCTTTCAGCCTCTTGCGGACAATCGGACTCTGCCGTCACGATTGCAACAGATAGAGCGGGCAGGGGTGCAGCTTCTCTTCCAGCGCAGGATGCCCGACATAGACGAACTCAGGAGGAAGGGGCGTTGCAGATGCAAGGTCGGCGAAGATCTCGCTCGCATAAATGCGCCCCGGCGTCGTTTCAGGCCGGCAGATCGCGGTTACAAGCGATCGCACGAGCGCCTCGGCGTCGCCTTCGGCGGACAGGCCCGCGTCAAGCCAAAAGCGCAAATCCTGATGCCGAGGCGCAAGGACGCGCGCCGCTTCGATCGCCTGCGCCGGCTCTGCAAAAGCGGCGATGACGCCGCCGGCTGTCGGCGCTGAAAACACGGCTTTTGCGGGTCCGACCGCCGCTGCGCCCGCGCCGGTGATGGTCAGCGCAGCGTAGATTCGCCCCGCCGGATCGTCGTCTTTGGCGGCGGGCGGCTTCGGCCATCCGAGCGTCAGCACTTCTGCGGCGAGGCCGAGCGAGCGCCACCAGCTCTCATTCTCATGGCTGACGGAGCGCTCGCCGCGCTCGTCGCGGCGCACGGCGAAGAACCCCAGCGCCGGTCCGTCGAGATTGCGCGCCTGCGCGATCGCTTTGCCCATCGAAACCCGCGCGCCGAGGCGATAAGCGGCGGGCCCGATCCGCGCGTTGCGATTCCAGTCAATCGTCTGCGCGCGTTCAAGGCAGGCGGCGTAGCGACTGCTCCAGCTCTCGCCGAAGGGCGCGACCGAGCGCGCGAGAAACGCGTCCGGCGTTAGGGGCAGCTGAATGTTGAGTGCGACGCCGGCCTCAAGAAGACGCTCGGCGACGATGATGTCGGCGCCGGCGGCGAGCGCGCCGAAAGCCGAGCCGATGTCGTGCTTTTCGAGGACGGTGTCGATCGCCTTAGAGAGCGCATCCTCGTCCGCCCCCTCGGCGACGAGCGGGCCCGAGAAATAGAGTGCGCCTCGCTGCGGCAGGGCGCCGTCGATCCACCCGTCGCCCAGCGAAAGCGGCGACGCAAGGCGCCGTAACTGCTTGCGCGTCGTCGCCGCTTTGCCCGGCGTGAAATCCTCCGCGCGGCGCGCCGCGGCGAAGGCCCGCTCTGCGCCTGCGCGGTCGCCGGCGATCAGCAGCGCCTCGCCGAGCGTCGCGCGGGGATAATAGGACGCCTCGTCGTCATCGATGCCGTCGAGCAGTGTCTCGCATTCGGCGGCGACCTTCGCCGCGATCTTCCTGGCGCGGGCCGCTTCGCCCGCCATGGCGAAGGCGGCCGCGGCGCTGACGCCCGGATAATAGCCGCCGGTCTTAGCGTAGACCGCTTCATAGTCTTCGGCGGACTTCCTGAGGAGGCGCGCGTCCGGCGGCTCGGCGCGGAAGGCGAGGTCCCGCCGCAGGCGGGGCCCCAAGCAGAGAATGTCTTCGTCGGAAGCGTTTTTCGCAAGCTGGAAACTGTCGAACAGGCCAAGCGCCTCATCAAGCGCGCCGGTGCGGGCGAGCGCCAGCGCCGCGCGATGCTTGAAACGGTCGTCGCGCGGCGAACGGCGAAGCGCCTCTTGCGCAAGGTCATAAGCGACCTGATTGAGGCCGTAGTCGAGATGGGCGTCGATCTCCCACAGCGCGTCGGTCTCCGGCGTCGCGATGCGCGCGGCGCGGCGCTCGCCGGCGATCTGCATAAGCCGCTTGCGGTTCTCGACCGTGATGTCGCCGGTCTTCGTCTGGAAGATGAGGCCTGACCGCTCCCACATCGCCAGCGTGCGGTTCACATGTTCGCGGCTGACGCCCAGCATGTCGGCGACGAAGGATTGCGACAGTTTGCCGATGACGACGGTCGGCTGCCAGCGATTGCCGGCGACCATCGCCGCCATCTGCGCGAACAATGCGGCGAGGCGCATCTCCAGGGGACTTTGCAGCGCCAGGGCGAAGCGCGCCTCCAGTTTCGACTGGCGGATCGACAGGGTGCCGATGGCGGCGACGGCGAGTTCATGGCTGCGGCGCATGACGCGCCGGTAGTCTTCGACAGGAATGGCGGCGGCGGTGACGTTCGTCAGCGCGCGCAACTCGCGCGCCGCATCGGCGCCCGAAGCGGCGGGGCGATCGCGGAACGCGGCGTCGATGGCGATCGCGTCCCCGGCGCCGAACAGCCCGACGAGAACGCTTTTGCCGCCTTCGATCTCGGCCGCAAGCTTGGCGACGACGCCCGTCTCGACGACGTATACTTCCGCCGGCTTGCCCTTCGGCGGCGCGAGAACGCCGCCGCGCTGGACCGCCAGATTGCGGGCGGCGCGGGCGAGTTCATTGAGATCGTCCTCCGCCGCGCTCCGAAATGAAGGAGACGCCGCGAGAATGCGGGCGAGCCAGCTGCGCTCGGCGTCTTTTTGCGGGACCATCGAACCGGTGCGCTCGGAAACAGGGACCTCCTCTAGCATAATCGGGAAATACTTTGATGCGAGCAACCGCAGACCGGACCGACCGGAAGTTGCGCCGCCCGCCTTCCGGGGAATCGTGGAAACGGCCGAGGGCAATCGGCCGTTTCCAGATTTACTCCCCCAAGTTCCGGCGCTCGATCAGGGCGAATGGAGCGCCGTCCCCCAGCGGATGAAGGCCTCGGGGCTTTACAGGAGGGGCGGCACTGAGACCCTTCATCCGTGATTGAAAGGTAGGACAGCCCCGGCCGCGCGCCTGTGATCCAGGTCACCGCGGCGCGCGAATGGGCGATCTGCGGCGGCGGGAGCGTCTGCGCGCGGCGCTTTGATCGCTGCGCGCGTGCGTCTAGAGGGCGGTCATGATCGCAAAGACCGCGCACGGCGTCGATATCGACTATCGCTTTGACGGACCGGCGGACGGGCCGGTCATCCTTCTCATCATGGGCCTCGCCCAGCAGCTGATATTCTGGCCCGATGATTTCGTCGGCGCGCTCAATGACGCGGGCTACCGGACGCTGCGCTTTGACAATCGCGATGTCGGCCATTCGCAGAAATTCGAGGGAAAGCGCGCGCCCAATCCGATGGTGCAGCTTGCCGCGCGCCTCGCCGGCATCCGGGGCTTTGCACCTTATTCTCTTGAGGACATGGCGAAGGACGCGATCGGGCTCCTCGACACGTTGGAGATCGAGAAGGCCGATATCGTCGGCGTCTCGATGGGCGGCATGATCGCGCAGGTCATGGCGGCGAGGCGCCCGCAGCGCGTCCGGCGCCTGGCGATCATCATGTCGTCGACGAACAATCCGCGCCTGCCGCGGGCGCGCGCCGAGATCGCGCGGGCGCTGATGGCGCCGCCGGCGAACATTACGACGAAGGAGCAGGCGCTCGAACGCGCGATGGTTCTCTGGAACCTCATCGGCACGAAAAATTCCGGCGCAAGCGAGGAGGAATTGCGCGCGCGCCTCGCCGCTTCCTACGAGCGCAGCCACTATCCCGCCGGCGCCCGGCGCCAGCTCGCCGCAATCATTGAAACGGGGGACCTCCGCAAGGACTTCACGCGCAAGATCACGGCGCCGGCGCTCGTCATCCACGGAAGCGAAGACCCTCTCGCCCCGCCCGCCGGCGGCGTCGATATCTTCAAGACCATCAAGGGCGCCGATCTCGAAATCATCGAAGGCATGGGCCACGACATTCCGAAGAAATTCCGTACACGGATCGCCGCAAAGATCGTCAGGCATTTTAGGGGCGAGTCTTAAAGCGCGCATCTTCACCTCCCCCTTGCGGGGAGGTCGAAATTCGCATTGCGAATTTCGGGTGGGGGCTGGCCGCCGGCGACGCAGGCAATCCTTCGATTCCGAGGGCGTACCCCCACCCAAAATCGCTTCGCGGTTTTGGCCTCCCCGCAAGGGGGAGGCGGGCTCTCCATCACAAAGTCGCCCTACCCCAGATACCCGTTCTTCCGGAGATGCTCGACGATCGCCGCGGCGGCGTCGGCGGCGGTGACCTTTGACGTGTCGAGCGTCAGTTCAGGGTTCTCCGGCGCCTCGTAGTCGCTGTCGATGCCGGTGAAGTTCCGGATCTCGCCGCGCCGCGCCTTTGCGTAGAGGCCCTTGACGTCGCGCTTTTCGCAGACGGCGAGCGGGGTCGAGACGAAAACCTCGACGAATTCGCCGTCTTCGAGCGCCTCGCGCGCCATCCGCCGCTCGCTCTGGAAGGGCGAGATGAACGAGACGAGCACGATCAGGCCGGCGTCGACCATCAGCTTGGCGGTCTCCGACACGCGGCGGATGTTCTCGACGCGGTCGGCGTCGGTGAAGCCGAGATCCTTGTTGAGGCCGTGGCGCACATTGTCGCCGTCGAGCGTGTAGGTGTGCCGGCCCATGTCGTGGAGGCGCTTCTCGACGAGATTGGCGATCGTCGACTTGCCGGCGCCCGAGAGCCCGGTGAACCACAAGACGCAGGGGCGCTGGTGCTTGCCTTTGGCGCGCGCCGCCTTGTTGATGTCGAGATCCTGCCAGTGGACGTTCTGCGCGCGGCGCAGCGAGAAGTCGATGAGGCCGACGCCGACCGTATTGTTCGTGCGCTTGTCGATGATGATGAAGGAGCCCGTCTCGCGGTTATGCGCGTAAGGGTCGAACGCGATCGGCGCCGAAGTCGAGACGTTGCAGACGCCGACTTCGTTCAGCTCCAGCGTTTTGCCCGACATATGTTCGAGCGTGTTGACGTTGACCTTGTGCTTCAGCTCAGTGATCGAGCCCGAGACGACGCGGTTCGCCGTCTTGAAGAAATATTGCCGGCCGGGGATCATCTCCTCGTCGTGCATCCAGATGACGTGCGCGGCGAACTGGTCCGACTGTTCGGCCGGCGCCTTGGCCGCGCACAGAATGTCGCCGCGGCTGATGTCGATTTCGTCAGTGAGCGTCAGCGTGACGGCGCGCTGCGGCCCCGCTTGCCCGAGATCGCCGTCGAGCGTCACGATGCGCTTGACGGTCGAGCGGCGCCCCGACGGGATGACGACGACCTCGTCGCCGGGCTTGACGACTCCCGATGCGATTGTGCCTGAAAACCCGCGGAAATCGAGGTTAGGCCGGTTCACCCACTGCACAGGCAGGCGGAAGGGATTGTCCTCGCGGTCCGAGGCGACCTCGATCGTTTCCAGATAGGGGAGCAGCGCGGGCCCTTTGAACCAGCGCGTATTGGCGCTCTTCGCCGTGATGTTGTCGCCTTCGAGCGCCGACATCGGAATGGCGACGATCGATTCAAAGCCGAGCTTTGCCGCGAAGGCGCGGTATTCGGCTTCGATCTTTTCAAAGACGGCCTCAGAATATCCGACGATATCCATCTTGTTGATGGCGACGACGATGTGGCGGATGCCGAGCAGCGACGCGATGAAGGAATGGCGGCGCGTCTGCTTCAGCACGCCCTGGCGCGCGTCGATAAGGATGACGGCGACGTCGGCGGTCGAGGCGCCGGTCGCCATGTTGCGCGTATATTGTTCGTGCCCCGGCGTATCGGCGACGATGAATTTGCGCTTTTCCGTCGAAAAGAAGCGATAGGCGACGTCGATGGTGATTCCTTGCTCCCGCTCGGCGGCGAGCCCGTCGACGAGCAGCGCGAAGTCGATCTTGTCGCCCTGCGTGCCGACCTTCTTAGAATCCGCTTCAAGTGCAGCGAGCTGGTCTTCATAAAGAAGCTTGGTGTCGTAGAGCAGGCGCCCGATCAGCGTCGATTTGCCGTCGTCGA
>CAZNXR010000134.1:0-6372 GCA_964576815.1 uncultured Caulobacterales bacterium
CGGCGAGCCTTGAAGAAGAGCTTCGCCGCCGTATCCAAACAGCGGCGCCGGGCGCAAAATACGACCTGAGCGCCGTGTGCTCAGGCGATGCGTTTCTGACGACCGACGCGGCGTTCCTCTCGCTCATCGAGGAGACGGTGCGCCAGAAAACCGGGCTGACGCCGGAGCGTTCGACGACCGGCGGCACCTCCGACGCGCGATTCATCAAGAATTTCGCGCCCGTATGCGAGTTCGGCCTCGTCGGGCAGTCGATTCACAAGATCGACGAGCACGCAGCTGTCGCCGATATCGAAGCGCTCGCCGGCATCTACGCGCTGATTCTTGAGCGCTATTTCACGCGCTTCGCCGCGCCTTAAACATATTCAGCGCCGATGAAGTACAGCCCTTCTGGCGGGGCGACCTGCGCGCAGCGCGCGCGGTCGGCGGCGCGGAACGCAGCTTCAAAATCGGCCGCCGACCACCGCCCCATGCCGACCTCGGCGAGCGAGCCGGCCATGGAGCGCACCTGATGGTGCAGGAAGGACCGCGCCGCGGTCTCGATGAACACATCATCGCCGCGCCGCTCGACGGCGATCGAGGACAATGTCTTCACCGGCGTATCCGCCTGGCAGGTCGAGGCGCGAAAGGTTGTGAAATCATGACGCCCGACCAGCACTTGCGCCGCCGCATGCATGGCGCCCGCATCGATCGGCGGGGCGAGCCGCCAGGCGCGCCCGGCATCGAGCGTCAAAGGCGCGCGGCGGTTGACGATGCGATAGCGATAGCGCCGCGCCGTCGCCGAAAAGCGGGCGTGAAAATCGGCCGGCGCTTCCTCGGCTTCGAGAACCGCAATCGGTTCGGGCTTGAGATGAAAATTGAGCGCGTCGCGCACGACGCCTGACGGCCTTGGCTTTTCGAGGTCGAAATGCGCGGGCATCGCCGCCGCATGAACCCCGGCGTCGGTGCGCCCGGCGGAGAAGGCCGCCGCGCGCTCGCCCGAGAATTTGAAGATCGCGTCTTCGAGCGCGCCCTGGACGGAGCGGCCGTTATCTTGCCGCTGCCAGCCGACGAAAGGCCCGCCGTCGAATTCGAGGATAAGCTTGTAGCGCGGCATCGCCTAAACTCGCACGCCTGCGCGCAAGGGAAAGCCGCGTAGAAACAGGGGCGCCTCTTGCGCCGATTTGCCGGCGCGCTGGAGGGTCAAGAGCTCAACGGCGCCGTGGCCGCAGGCGACGATGAGCCGACCATCCGCATAAAGAATAGTTCCCGGCGCGCCCGCGCCGTCAGCAAGGCGCGAGAGCAGCGCCTTCACGCGCTCCGGCCCCTTGCCGGCGTCCGCCTCGAACCAGGAGCCCGGAAACGGCGACAGTCCGCGGATATGGCGATCAACCATCGCCGCAGGCCGCGTCCAGTCGATGCGCGCTTCGGCGGGGGAAATCTTCGCTGCATAGGTGACGCCGTCAGCGGACTGCGGCGTCAAGCGAACATCGCCTCGTTCGAGCGCGGCGACGAAGTCCTTCAGAAGCAGCGCACCCGCTTCGGCGAGGCGGTCGTGAAGGCTCGCCCCCGTTTCGTCATCGCGAATGGCGACCTTGCGCGTCATCGCGACAGGGCCGGTGTCGAGCCCTGCTTCCATTCTCATGATCTGAACGCCTGTCTCCGAATCGCCCGCCATGATCGCGCGCTGGATGGGGGCCGCGCCCCGCCACCGCGGCAGAAGCGAGGCGTGGATGTTGAAGGACCCAAGTCGCGGCGCCTGAAGCACGGCTTCCGGCAATATCACGCCATAGGCCGCGACGATGGCGGCGTCAGCGTTGAGGCTCGCAAAATCTGCGCGCGCGCCCTCCGTCTTGAAGCCCTTTGGCGTCAGGACCCGCAGTCCCTTCGCAAGCGCCAGT
The DNA here is from genome assembly GCA_964576815.1 of uncultured Caulobacterales bacterium. Lineage (GTDB taxonomy): Bacteria > Pseudomonadota > Alphaproteobacteria > Caulobacterales > Parvularculaceae > Amphiplicatus. The sequence continues at coordinate 1,878 of CAZNXR010000134.1, forward strand.
TCGTGAACGGGCGAGCGCGTCTCCTTCTTGCCGCGCCCCGAGGGTTGCGGCGGGCGCGTATAGACCGCGACGATCTCAGCGCCCGCGCCGGACAGCGCCTCGAGCGCCTTGGCCGCAAAGACCGGAGTCCCCATAAAGGTGAATCGCAAGCGTCGACTTCTCCAAAAAAGGCGTGTTTCCGGCGCCGCAGCGCATGGTTAAAATGCGGATCAGGCCGGCAGCGCGAGTCGCTGGTCCTTTTTCAGCTTCCGGATGATCCGGTCGCGTTTCAACCTTGAAATATGATCGATGAAGAGGACGCCGTTGAGGTGGTCCATCTCGTGCTGGATGCAGGTGGCGAGCAGACCCTCGGCGTCGATCGTCTGCGGATTCCCGTTATAGTCGAGGAACCGGATGCGGCAGCGGGCGGAGCGCTCGACGTCCTCATAGAACTCCGGCACGGACAGGCACCCTTCCTGATAAAGGCTTGTTTCTTCGGAAGGATCGAGAATTTCGGGGTTGACGAAAAATACCGGGGCCTTGTCCTCGCCTTCCTTGGCGAGGTCCATGACGATGATGCGTTGGGGGACATTCACCTGGATCGCGGCGAGGCCGATGCCCTGCGCGTCGTACATGGTCTCGAGCATGTCATCCATCAGCGCGCGGGTCGCGTCATCGACGCGGACCACAGGCAGGGAAACCTGCCGGAGGCGGGGGTCGGGAGCGGTCAGGATCTCTCGGATGGCCATGCGCGGTCAGTTATGGCTGGGGCCGGGGCCCGTCAAGGCGGCATCAACCAGCCTTGATCGCTCGCCAGCCGCCTGCCTTTCGACTAACGTAACCGGCGGGTGTTGTTGAGTAATCGGGGATTTTTCATGCAGGCCTCGCCGGCGCCGTCCACTGTCAGTCCCGCAGCGGAAGCAGCCGCCGATGCGCCCGCGCCGCTGCTCAGCGGACCGGTTGAGATGCTTTGGCTTCTCACCATCGCGACGCTTGTCATCATGGCGCTGATTTTCGCCCTGTTGCTGCGCGCGCGTGCGGTGCGGCGCGACCGCCTCAGGAAAGCGGACGCCGATTTCTTCAAGCCGGCCGGCGAAGACGCGGACATCACGTTCGACGAACCGAAGGGCGACGGCGTGAACGAGAGCGCGGACGCTGCGCCGAAGAAGGCGCAGAAAAAGCACGCGGCCTTCTCCGGCCTGTTCAAGCGCGAGGAACGAAAAGCGCCGGAACCGGCGGGCGACATCGCGCCGCTCGTTGACGACAATTCGGACGAGGGGCTTGCGACCGTGAAGATCGAGCGCGGCGTCGCGGCCGCGCGCGATGCGGCCGGCGCCATCAACGCGCGCCTCTTCGATGAGGTCGAGGCTGAGCGCGAAGCGCAGCGCCGCGCGGCTGAAACCGAGTTCTCCCTTCGCGAGGCCGAAGCGCGCCAGCGCGCCGCCGAGGCCGTCGAACGCGAACGCGAGCGACGCGAACAGGAAATGCGCCTGCGCGACATTGAAGAGCGCCGCCGCGACGCTGAACTGAAAGCGGAGCGTCAGCGCGATGAGGAGGCCCGCCGCTTCGCCGCGCCGCCGGCGCGCGAGCCCGCTTTTGCGCCTGAGTTCACCGCGCAACGCCTCGCCTCGGCCGGCGGCGAGGATTATGCGCGCACGCTCGCCGAGCTCGAAGAAGCGATGGCGGTGCAGCGCGAAGCGATCCAGTCGGAAACCCGCGCGCTGCTCGACGCGTTCAGCCAGCGGCTTTCGCAGCGGCTCGACACCATTATCGTCGCCGTAGAGCGCGGCGCCTCCGCAGGCGGCGCCCCGTCCGCTGCGCTCGCCGATATCGCCCGCGACATCGCCGTCGTGCGCGAGCGGCTGGACCGCGCCGCCGCAGTCGATCCCGCAATGCTGCAGCAGGAACTCTCGATGCTGCGCCAGGCGATCACCGGTCCGCGCGACACGCCCTCTTCCGCCGTCCAGCTCGCCGACGTCATCCGCAACGCCTTGCCGCCTGAGGCTTATGAAATGCCGGCGAGTCTGTCGAACAGCCGGCGCGCCGACTGCCTTGTCCGGCTGCCGCGCCCAGCGGGGCCGATCGCCGTCGATGCGCGCTTTCCCGTGGAGGCCTTCGCGATGCTGCGCAGCGCGGACGTTCGCCGCATGGCGGAGGCCGAGAGCGAATTCCGGCGCGTTGCGATCCGCCATGTCGTCGATATCGCCGAGCGGCTGATCTCGCCCGGCGAAACGGCCGACTCGGCGATTCTCTTCCTGCCTTCGGAAGCAATGTATACGGAGCTTCACCACCGTTTTCCCGATGTCGTTCAGGACGCCTGGCGCGCGCGTGTCTGGATCGTCTCGCCGACGACGCTGCTGGCGACGCTGCACACCATCCAGGCGGCGCTCGCCGCCGCCGAGCCGCGCGCCGGCGGCGCCTTCCTGCGCGGGGAAGACCCGCGCACAGCGGGCGAGATGACGGAACTGCGCCGCCGAATCGCCGCGCTTGAAGATTTGCTCGCCCGTACGCAGGCCGTCGCCGACCCCGCCCCCATTTCTGCGCTCGCGCCGCGCCCGCCGACGGCGCCGCGCAACGCCTTTCATCTCTCCGCACCAGGTCGCGGCGTTCCCACCGCGCCGATCCGCGCGAGCGCAAGTGAACGGATCGGCGATCTCGGCAAGGAGCCAGAGCCCCCGGCGGAGCTTGCGCCCGCGCGCCCGCTTTTTCCATTGCGGTGAAGACGGATCAGCTGTTGGTCGCGCGCCGTGCGGGCGCTTCCTCGTCCGCCTCAGTCATCGACGACGCGTCGGCCGACGGCATGACCGAGCCCGCAAAATAGAGCGGGCGCTGTTTCGTCTCGTTGAAGATGCGCCCGAGATACTCGCCGATGACGCCGAGCACCATCAGCTGCACGCCGCCGAGGAACAGCATCGCGATGATGAGCGTCGGAAAGCCGACGACCGGATCGCCGAAGAAAATCGTCTTGGCGATGAAGAACGCCCCGGCGATGAACGCCGCGAACGCCGTGGCGAAGCCGAGATAGGTCGAGATGCGCAAGGGCGCGATCGTCGACGAGGTGATCCCTTCAATCGAGAGATTGAGAAGGCGCCAGTAATTCCACTTGGTCGTTCCGGCGCTGCGCGGCGCACGGTCATAGACGACTTCCTTCGACGGAAACCCGACCCAGGCGAAAATGCCCTTCATGAAGCGATGCCGTTCGCGCAGGGCGCAAACGGCGTCGACCGCCTTGCGGCTCATCAGCCGGAAGTCGCCGACATTCTCCGGCAAATCGACTGAGCCGATACGCTTCATCAGGCGATAGAAAAGCGCGGCGGTGACGCGCTTCACAGGCCCGTCGCCATGGCGCGCGCGGCGGCGCGCATAAACGACGTCGTAGCCTTCGCGCCAGCCCGCGATCATTTCCGCGATGAGTTCGGGCGGATCCTGCAAATCGGCGTCCATGACGACGACAGCCTCGCCCTTCGCATGATCGAGCCCGGCGGTCGTCGCGATTTCCTTGCCGAAGTTCCGCGACAGATCGACGATCGTCACATTGCCGCGCGCTGCGCGGATCGACATCATGCGCGCGAGCGTCGCATCGCGGCTGCCGTCATTGACGAACACGATTTCAAAGGGCTGGGCGAGAACGCGCATCACCGCTTCGACACGCGCGGCGAAGCCGGCGATGGTTTCTTCTTCGTTAAAGGCGGGGCAGACGACCGACAGGAGCGCCGGGCGAAGTTCGGCGCGCGGGCTGACGCCCGCGGTCATCGTCGCATCAGCCGTGTCGCGCATTCTTCCCGCCGGCGCCGGTTTCAACGGCATAGATAACGGTTCGTTTATTGCGCGATCGTAAACGGGACGGGATGAACGCCGTCCTCTCCCTGATCGAGCGCCGATATCCCCTGTTTTACGAACTGGGGACGCGCCGCCTTGGACTCGTTCTCGGGCTTTTTGCCGGTCTCTATCTCTGCGTCGCGGCATCGATGTGGGCGGAGCTGATCGCGACGTCCGACAATCTGTTCACGCGCGCGGGGCCGATCATCGGCGGAGACTTCATCGTCTTCCAGCACGCCGCGACGCGCGCCGGCGACGACGATCTTGCGGGCCTTTATGAGATGAAAAATCTCAAGAACGAATTGATGGCGCGCTATCCCGGGCGCGGGGAAATGAACTTCGGCTGGATGTATCCGCCGACGATGTTCCTGCTCGTCGCGCCCTTCGGCGAGGCGCCTTATCTCGGCGCGTATGCGGCGTGGGTCGTCGCCTTTGCTTCACTCTTTCTCATCGTCCTCTATCGCCTCTGGGCGTCGCCGGCGGCGCTCTTTTTCACCGTCACTGCGCCGCCGTTCTTCCAAGCGATCGTCACCGGCCAGAACGGACTTCTGACGGGAGCGCTGCTCGCGCTCGCCGGCGGCTTTGCGCGTAGCCGCCCGATCCTCGCCGGCGTCGCCGCGGGCCTTCTCACTATCAAGCCGCAGCTTGGATTGCTTATTCCGATCGCTTTCGCGGCCGCCGGATGCTGGCGTGCGTT